>JBJHBN010000065.1:0-8636 GCA_050485505.1 Opitutales bacterium
CAGTGGCATTTGGTATAAGTGGTCAGGCAGCTTTCCGCATTGATTCGGACGATGGCTTCAGCTTGGATAGTTTTGCCATAACCGGTGTTACTATCTATGACACGACGCTGGACCTGAACATTGGTACCGCCGTTGCCGGTGGCAGTACAACGATGGGCCTTTTCAGCGAAGGCGGAAACGGAAACGATGCACCCCGTATCCAGGCAAGCAGTACTGTTTCACTTGGACCCTTGCAGATAGTCGCGCCATTTATCGAATTGTCCGATTTCCGCTTCGATATGGAACAGTTTGTCCCTATCATCACCATTGGAGTCGGTGCGGATGAAGCCAGTTTGGCATTTGGACAAGGTGACATAGGCGCATTTTTGACGGATTTGGTAGTCCGCTTCGAGTTGAGTGTCGGCTTTGATCTGTCGGTTGGCTTTGAGGGCTTTGAAGTCGAAGCCGGTGAGATCGTTCTTGCCTTGGATGACTTCCTGCGTGTCGAGGCCTCGGGTGTTTTGTTTAGCTTTACCCAAAGTGGAGCGAGCGATCGGGAAATTCTTAGAGTTAACAATGCAGTGCTGAGCAGTCCAATGATCAGCACAACCACCACGGTCAACCTCAGCCCTTCAACCTCCGGCCGACCAGGATTGGTCATCTACAATGATGGATTCGAACTAGGCACGGCAGAGTTGACGATCGGTGCTACCTTTGATCTCGGCATACTTTCGCTCACGGGGATCACTCTCGGAGTTGAGGACTTTGGTTGGCGCAGTGGTCAAGGCGTCAGCGCCGGAGGAGTTATTCTCGGAGCGAGCAGCGCTGAATTTGGCGTCGGCGGTTTCACTGCTGAACTCGAAACCTTGCGTGCCTTCCTTGAAATAACCGAGAGTGGGGGAATTGGGGACTTTATATTCAGCGTTGGCCGTATTGAGGTCGGATTCGGTCCCTTCCTGTCCCTGTTTGCCGAAGACTTTGTCCTTAATACTGGTGCGAGTGGCCCGGATGAGGCCTTGGTCGCCTTCGGACGTTTAGGCGCAAGAGTTGGACTTGGCAGCTTACAGATCGGTGGCTCCGCGTATAATTTCTATATTGACGGAGATTCCAACTTCCGCGCAGGCAGCCCAACCAACCCCGGAGCCAACTTTGCCATAAGCCTCGATTTCAGCGGTGATGGCAGTTCGTTTGCTTGGCCTGACTTTCTCCCCATCAGGATCGATAGCATCGGCCTAATCTTTCCCGACTTCGAAAATAATCCATCCAATTTCCAGATTGTGCTCAGCGCATCGGCGACCGGGTTCCCTGCTGTTCCCGGAGTTCAAGTCAGTGGAGCTATCGATGGAATTGTGATTGATCCTTCACTCTTGGCTGAAGGAAAATTCCCCATTGTATCGATTGGCGCATTGGGTGTGTCTGTTGAAGGGCCGATGTTTGGCGGGACCATCAGCGCTGGTTTGATTGGAGGTATTCTCCGTATCGGTCAGGATAGCAGTGGTGATTACTTTATCATCGATGCTATCGACCAGACCACTCCTGTAGTAGACCGCATACTCTTCCTCGGCTTGGAAGGAGGGTTCATGATGAATGGATCCGGAGGCTTCCAAATAAGGATGGGCCTGAGCGAATTGGGGCCACTGGGTGTTCAGATTACGGCCAGCGTCCCCAACGGAATTGTAATAGTGCCGAAGGTGCAAATTGCCATCAATGACTTTGTTGGAGGCGTCGAGTTCTTCCAGTCCTTGCCCAGCATTAAAGATCCCTTCGAATTGAGGCGACCAGAGTTCAACCTGACCTCCAGTCCGTCTGCCGGGGATTGGTTGAACATCGTTCAGCAACAAGTTCTGACCCAGTATGCCGCAATCCAGAACTTCCCAGCGCTGGGCAGCTTTGGTGCAGCCTTCACCGAACCGATGCTCATCAAGGGATCTGCCACAATCTTTACCCAATACACTTCACAATTTGTATTCAACGGTCAGGTTGACCTGATAATCAGTACAGACGGCAAGATCCTTATAAACGGTCAGCTCAACTTCCTTGGAGGAGCGATTAGTGCCAGTGCCAAACTTTATGCTGATATATCGAATATAGCAGATGGTGAGACGACCGTACTTTTCCTGGCTGACCTCCCAGATCAAGTTGAGATATTCTCACTGCATGGAAAGCTGGACATGGGTTTCAGGGATGCCGATGGCAATGTGGTGACTATTCCGGTGTTCGATAGTAATGCCGGGCCGTTTATCGAAGCACCTCAAGCTCGATTGCTATCACCTAACGGCAACGAAATCACAGATGTTGGAATTCTTAACGCCGCCGGAGAAGCTGATTACTATTATATTGATGTCGTATACACGCCACCCACGGGTGAGATGCTCGATTACGCCAGCATCCTCGATTCCGGTGCCGAGTTCACCGCACGGCTCCTGGCTGCAGATGGCAGTGTTATTGACGTGCCAGTCAATGGGGCGCCGAAACCGATTCAGGTCATTATGGATTCCGATGGCTCAATGAATGAGGTTGAAGTAACCGCATCCTCACAGGCCGAATTGATCGCTCGCCTTGAAGGGTTAGGTATCTACCGGTTCCGGTACGCAGTAAGTGCAAGCAACTTTGAATGGGTACCAGGCGAACTTGAAGTATCCTTCATTGATGGCTCTTGGCGATCTGTTGACACCGAAACAGGAGCATACACTGATGCAGGGGCCTCTGTTGCCACTGCGGAACTAACCGGAGCAAGAGCAAGTTTGGTTAATCCAGTGGCTAATTCTGGCATTCGGATTACGGATCTCAACCGCCAGGGTTATATCGACATTCTGTTCAACCCCTCACGCACACCTGGTGCCACCCTCGAAATTCTCAGTGCACCGAACCTGATTCTGACCGGCAGCGGGCTGGGGACGGCGGTGTTGGATGAGGAAGCGCAGATACTTTCTGATGGCAAAACCGTCCGCTACAGTTTCAGCGGTGAATTCGCTGTAGGTGAGGTGTCTATTGCGATAGCTGCGGATAGCTTCGCGGACAGCGCCGGTGTCAACAATATCGCGCAAACCCTGACTTTCTTAATTGATGGTAGCTCCGCGACCTTCGATCGACTGACCCCTGGGGCCTCAATTGGATTGAATGAGTTTGCCAACCGCGGATACATCGACGTTCTTTTCAATCCCACCTCCAGCAGTGGGCAAATGGATGTTTCGACAATTGATGGCTCTGAGCTTTCCATCCGGCTTTCCAATGGCGATTACCTGAACGTTGTAGGAGTCGAACAACTCTCAAATGATGTCTTCCGTTACCAGCTTGAAGGTCAGGTTGTGGCAGGGCAGGTTGCCGTAACCTTTATTGGTGGGAGCTTTGCGGACATGCAGGGAATTACCAATCGAGAGCGTACCCTGACATTCACTTTGGCGCAACCAAGCGCCGAAGGGGTGAATATCAATCACACCGGATCCATAGAAGAAACCGACCTGAATGACAGCTCTGATGGATCCTTCCCGGGATACGTGGAAATCGAACTGAAGCCGTTCAGCAACGGCACTTACACAGTCGATGTTGACAGTGTAACGACAGGTAGTCTGCGAACTGAGATACGGCGGATCAGTCTTCACTCATTCAGTGAGCGGGATGTCGACCTTGGCTCAAACACCGTGACTATTGAAGATCATGGCTACACGAATAATTCCGAGGTTCGTTTTACCGTAATAACCGGATCTTCAGTGCCGACTGGATTGAATGCCGGGCATACCTATTTGGTAACTGTGGTCGATGCGGATACCATTTCGTTCAGAACCCTCGACGGAGACGCTGTCGATCTCGGAGAGCTTTCCGGTACCGGAGCTTTCATTCTCGAAGAGACACTTGAGGTTCTGCCTGAGTGGGCGGTGTCCTCTGTTGAACGGGTGGGTACTAGCAATGTCTTCCGGTTCCACATGGATGGGGATTACGAGTTCGACCTTGCGGCTTTGTCTCATGTTTGGAGCGTCAGCTTTATAATGGACGAAGGTGCCTGGCTGGATAATCAAGGTAACGAGTCGGCAGCCTTCATCAGTACGACCTACGTGCGCAAGCCCGCTCCTTCGTTCTTCATTACCCTGGCAGGTGGTTTCATGATGGATGGTGCCGGCATCACTGGTGAGCCCATCATCGATATTCGTGGTCAAGTGACATTCGAAGCCATTCTTGTCGATGAACCGGATGGAACGTCTGGAGCACGTTTTCAGTTGTCTTTCGATGGAACATTCAGGGTTATTGCTCTCGGGAATCTGGGTTCGGCTGCAGGTATACTGATTCTGGATATGACGCGGCCTGAAAGTGGACCGGATCCGGATGCAGTCACTCTAGGTGAGTTCCTCGGCGACATGGGCATTCCTGTTGGCAGTGGATTCCCCTTTAATATCGAATTGCCGAAGATTTGGGGTGTGATCGCAGTTCAGACCAATCTGGACTTCCTACAGAACATCGGAATCACTCTTGAGCTTGCCGGGACTTTCCAGGTAAACACCACAAGGACGGAAAAAACCGAGACGATCAGGCTCGAAGGAGTCGCAGGTGACATTCTCGAGATTGGGCCGAACCAGTTGGCAGAGATTGCTTTCAGCAGCTCGATCACCACGCAGTTGGACAATGAGTCCAGCATATTCTCGACCTCAGGGGCGGAGCTACCCGTTGAGATTGTCAATCTGCTTACAGCAGCTGGTGTCAACCTTGACGGTCGGGAAATTGCCATCCGTCAGGTCGTCGCTGATACTATGTGGCGAATCGAACTGCGGGAAGCAGGAGAACTTGTCGGACAGTATTTTGTCGAGAAAGTGGATCGTACTGACATTGACAACTCGAATGCGGCCCGTGATTTGAAGTTGGTTGTCCGGGGCGATGAGCAGACATTTACCCTAACGGAAAAGACTCTGTTGATAGCGGGTTATGCCCTTGCTGAATTTGAGTTCCTTGGGACACAGCTTTTCTATGCCTCCGGAGCATTTTCAACGGTGATAAGTACCACCAGTCAGGAGTTTCTGATTGATGGGGTTCTTGTTATCGGACCGCCAGGCACGGAGCTTCTGGAAGTGCGCGGAAGAGCATTGTTTGTATCGAGGCCTTCGGATATTGGCGGGGTTCCGCTGCCTGGTTTCGCAGGTATGCTGCAAATGCAGGCAAGGCTTGATCTACCAGGCTTAAACATCTCGGGCAGTATAAACGCCGGATTCAACACCTTCCGTGAAGACGTGGTGGTGGAAGTCCCAACCTTTATCCGTGATGTGGTCGGGGAAGATATCATTACCATTCCTGGTGGCCCCATCCTTCTTGACGGCACTCAGGCCCCGGATCAGGTCTATCTGTTCATTGATGTTCAAGGGTCGGCTAACCTCCTTGACCTGTTGACATTCGAAGGGCGGTTCTATCTTCGCATCGACGAATCCGGACTCGAAATGCAACTGGAGGCTGAACTTGACTTCTTCCTCGGCAAAGCAGCGGCAGCCGGCACTTTGCGAATCGATAACCAAGGTATTGTCGGTTCTTTGGAGTTGGGAGTTTCTGCAGGGTTGGGTCCACCCGGACTGTTTTCCATTACCGGCCAGTTTATGCTACAGGTGAACACGACGAACTCCGCTCAGGAGGTACTGTCGCTGGACATCGCTGAAGACGGCACCGTTCGGGGGATTACCACTACGACAGTGGAGGCCACGACCTTGCGTATGGTTGTTGGTGGACAACTGATAATTGGAGGAGTCGTTGAATTCCGTGGGCGTCTTGACCTTACGATCAATGAGGACGGTATCGATGCCTACATGTACATGCTTCTGGACATCACCATCACCGAATTTGAAGTGGAGGGTGCCTTCTCGATCCTGAACACCGATGATGGGGTGGTCCTGGCAATGGGGATTCGTATTTCCAGAGAGATCGACCTTGGGCCTGTGGCACAGATGAGCGGAGAGGGAGTAGTCCAGATCAATACTGGCAACACCGTCTATCAACGGGGAGGTATAACTGTTGATCCGAACACCTTGTTTGCCGTCAGTATTGAAGGTGACCTGGCCTTGCTCGGCGGATTGATCACCTTGGAGGGTTCCTTGGGCCTGACCATCACAACCAGTGGCGTGCAACTTGCTTTCAATGGGGTCCTGATCATGCCGCTGATCAGCGCCGGTGCATCGGGAAGTCTTGCGATCACTGATGAAGGCCTTTTCGGGAGCCTCGAAGTTGCTGTTGGATTTGGTTTCACTGGCTTTAGCTTCTCGGGTGAAGCCAGGCTCCTGTTGAACACGACCGGTTCTTCGCAGATTGTCGAAGTGCTGGATATCAATGCTGAAAACGGAAACGTGCGCGGCATAAAGAATGAGGCTCTGGCCGCCAACAGTTTCTACATGATGATTGGGGGACAGTTGAGTATTGCCGGCTTCATCAATCTCAATGGTCGCTTTGAGATCCGCGCCGACGGCAACGGCCTCAAGATCGAAATGGATGCTTCCTTTACTCTGGGCGGGTTTGGGCGTCTGCAGGCACGCGGTGGGGCGATGATCACATCCTCCGGACATCTGGTGATCGTTGTTGATATCAATTCCAGAATCGCACTTGGACCGCTGACGATCGAGGGCACCTTTACTCTGATGGTCAACACGGGCAGCCAGTCTCAGACCGTTGCTGGCCGGAATGTAGCGGGTAATAGCTTCATGGTTCGCGTTTCGGCTGAGGTTGCTCTACTCCTATTCAAGGGTCAGGGCGACCTTACGATCAGTATCGTTGGAGGTGTCTTCGAGGCTCGGATCAATCAGCTTTCGATCAATTTCTTCAATATTATCAGCGTAAGCGTGAATGGATTCTTCCGTTCAGACGGCGCCTTTGCCATCAACGGACGGGCAGAATTCACCATTCCGATGGGACCGTTCCAGTTGTTTGGTGGCGTTGAAGTGGCCTTTACCCACCAGAGTTTTGCTGCAGATATCTTTGGGGGGATCCGCTTCTCAATCAATCTTGGTCTTTTCAAGATTCGCTTTAACATTGCGAGCATTTCCGCGGGATTGACTGTTACGCTTACTTCGGCAGAGGGGCGTATCACCATCAAGGTCGGGCCTTTGACGATGCGGGGATCTGTCGCCTGGAGCTGGGGTCCGCCGCCTGTCCTCGCAACGAAGGTCGGCGATACTCTCTACCTGAATACCGGTCCTCGGGCGGGTCAACGTGGCAGTCTTTACAAGGATATCGTCGACGAAACCTATGGAATCACCATGCGCGATGGCAAAATGGTCGTGGGTGGACTCGGCTTCGAACAGTCCTTTACTGGCATCAACCGTATCGTTGGCGATTTGGGTGACGGTGAGAACTTCCTCTTTATTGATGAATCTGTCTCGGCGGATGCCCATATTAAAGGCGGCACGGGGGACAGCACGATTGTGTATGCGGGCAGTGGGTCCGTCTTCCTGGAGGGAATCAGCGGAAACAATATCATGTATGCCGGATCCGGCGGTGGTGTTATTCATGGCGGAACTGGCGATGACGAGATTTATGGCGCGGAAGGCAATACTACGATCCACGGTAATGCCGGTAACAACATAATCTACGGGGAGGCCGGAAACAACAAGATCTACGGCGGCACGGGACGCGACATCATTTACGGTGGAACGGGTAATGACCAGATTTGGGCACAGGCTGGTAACAATACTATCTATGGAACTGCTGGTGACAATTTCATCTATGGCGGAACGGGTGTGGATGAAATTCATGGCGGCACCGGCAATGACTTCATCGAGGTTTATACAGGCGACAACGTCATTTACGGAACTGCCGGGAACAACACCATCATCGGTGGTGCTGGCAATGATCGCATCACCGGCGGCACCGGCAATGACATCATCTATGGAACCGCTGGTGACAACTGGATCCGGGGTGGTGCCGGTAACAACACGATCACAGGCGGCACTGGCAACGATGTGATCTACGGTAGCTTTGGCAGCTTCGATAGCATCCAAACCGCTTCTGGCACGGGCGCTGGCAACAACACGATCTTTGGCAACGCCGGCAACAACATCATTTTCGGCGGCGCTGGCAATGACATCATCACTGGTGGTTCCGGCAACGATATCATTTTCGGTGACTTTGGGTCTGTCAGCGGCAACACCGCCACCGCAACCGGATCAAACGGTGGCAATGATACCATCACTGCCGGTGGCGGACGAAATCTGATCTTTGGCGGTGCAGGGGACGACAGCATCACTGCAACCACCGGTCAGCACAACGTCATCGTCGGCGGCACTGGCGTAGCGAATCTAACGACGAACTGGTTCAATGGTGGACTTGTCAGCTCGGTCAGCAGTAACCCGACGGGCGGTGGTAACGACACCATCGCCGTTTCCGGCGGCAATAACTTTATCATCGGCGGCAGTGGCAACGACCATATTACCGGCGGCAGCGGCAACGACTACATATTCGGTGACCATGCGCAGTTGAATCTGAACCACGCTCAGGGAACCCTCACCAGCTTCAATACGACCCACCGAACTGTTGGTGGTGATAATACGATATTCGGAACGGCTGGAAACAACCTCATTCTCGGCGGTCCCGGTGCGGACACCATTCATGCTGGCACCGGCAACGATGTGATCTTCGGAGACCACGGTGCAGCGACACTCGTGAATGGCGTTGTGACCCGCGCAAACACCATTGAG
>JBJHBN010000066.1:0-8545 GCA_050485505.1 Opitutales bacterium
GGTGTAGGCAAGGTTGCCGTCCGGCATCTGGACCTCGAGAAAGCCATCACCTTCAATTGCTATGTCAAGCATTTCGCCAGTTTGTTTCATCATGCCTTGGGTGAAGACCTTCGCGGTCGAAACCACGTCAGTTCCGTGACCAATCTCGATGCCTGTCGGCAACATGCCGCCGTCGCCCGCTTCGGCGCCGGCCTGTTTTGGGTTGTGATACAGTAGGTCCTGAAACTCAATCTTGCTGCGTTTGAAACCCGTTGTGTTGGCATTTGCCAGATTGTGGGAAATTACGTTTAGGTTCAACTGTTGGGCTTCCATTCCGGAAGCGGCACTGTAGAGGGATAAGTTCATGGCCAGTTATACGTTTTTTGAGAAATTAATCAGCGGGATCCGAATGTTTGAATAGCTTTTCCATTTAGTTCATCGAATGTAGTAATGACTTTTTGAGCGGCTTCGTAGGAACGGGAGATCATGATCATGTTCACCATTTCGTTCAGGGGATTGATATTGGAGCCCTCGATAAATCCCTGCAGGACTCGTGGGTCCTCGGAAAGCTGTGCCCCAGCCAAGCCATCGGCATCTTCAAATGTGCTGCCGCCAAGCGCAACCAGTTGATCGGGAGAGTCGAACTGATAGAGTGCAAGGGCGCCAATGCGCTCACCGTTCTGGCTGAGGGTTCCATCCGTGGCTACACCGAGTGGTCCTTCCGCGGGCGGGATGTTAATGTTGCCTTCAGTGCCGATGACTGGATAGCCCTGTTTGGAAACCAACTGTCCATCGGCATTGCGTTGGAATTCTCCATCACGGGTGTAGATGGTGCGACCGTCCGGGTGCTGCAGCGCGAAAAAATTGCCGTTTGGAATCGCGAAATCGTAGGGATTGTTGGTTTGCCGTGTTTGTGCCGGATGAAAATTCCGCTTTGCAACTGGTTCCGGCATGGAGACCTTGGGGGTGTTGGACTGACGGCTTACGGTGTGATTAGGCTGTTTGCCTTCCACAGCGAATGCCTGACCACGGAAACCTGGCGTCGAGCTCGCCGACAGGTTTTGTGTAACTGAGCTCTGCCACTGCTCCAGAGTGTGGAGATAAGCTGCGCTCGAATAGATTCCGTAGTCCATGCACCTGCGATCTGAGCAAACTTGATGCCATACTTCTCAAGTTGTTTTCTATCAATGTGATGTGTTTTCTGCTAGGCCTCTGCCTCTGGGCTTTGGGAAGAAACTTCCGCATCTTCACCCGGCAATTGATGTAGCTCAATGCTGTGCCGGTCGCCACAACTACAGGTTATGTGAATGCGTGAGATGGTCTGGCCGATGCGTTCGACCTCGATCGTAGAGCGGCAATCAGAGTCGTCCTGTCTTGAGCTATCCTCCACTGGTTTGGCATCCGTTTTCGACTTCGGTAAACTTTTGTTTTCCGATGGATTGCCGAGCCAATGGGATAGTGGTGTGAAGGTACCTGCTGGGCTTGGCTTGGATGGAATCTTTGGGTCGGGGTCCATGTTTTACAGCTTAAAACTAACACTCAATCGGGTATCTCCTCAAGCGTAATGGTACTTGAGAAGGTCGTATCTGTTATTTTCAGGCCTATGGTGACCCGGCGGTGGCTTTCACTTTCGAGGTCAAAATCCGGCAAAGGCCGGGTATCCGCATAGCCTGCGACTCTGTGGAACTGATCTTCGCCCACTGCGTAGAAAGCCAGTCTTCCGCGGACTTTGGCGGCCCTCTGCAGCGACAGCAACCAGGCGTCTTCTGCCTCGCTGTCGTAGTCGGATTCCGGTGCGGTATGGCCTGAGATATTGATCTGAAACGTATAGCGGGCGATAATCCAGGACAGGTTTTGAACGATTAGTTGCCCCCATTCTGTCAGTTCATCGGTCCCTGGACGGAAAAAAGGTTGTTCACTGCGATCGAAGAGCACGAGCTGGATACCGTCCGATGTTACCTGCACGTCCACTGGGCGGTCCTCGTCTTCCGGGCTCAGTTCAAGCATCCTGTAGAAATCGCGGACCAAATTGGCAATAGCCTCAGGATCCATGCGATCGAAGTAGTTCTGTGGAGAATACTCCTCTGCAATACTTGGTCGGAACGAACCGTCCTCAAATATGATACCGCTGGAGCGGTCGGCAAAGGGGTTGGGTGGATTGCGGAAATATTCCTGGAGTTGCTCGAGCGTTTCCTGCTCTGAGCCAAGAATCCATAGCACCATGAACAGTGCCATCATCGCAGTAATGAAATCTGCATAGGCAACTTTCCAGGCCCCACCTCCTCTTTTACCACTCATAATGCGTATTCCTTAGCCGTTTCGAGCGGCGGGATTGGGCAGTGCGCGAAGCATTTCCTCGAGTTCATCTGCCCCAGGTTTTACATGGGATTCAAGACCACGGCGGGCGATTTCGACCGCCATTAGTGGCGCGAAACCACCTGCAAAGGCAGTAATGGCCGTTGCCATGCATTCGTAGTAGTTCATTTCTCCGGCATTATTTCCTTCGATCAGTGCGGTCACAGGATTAACGAAACCATAGGCTCCATACACCCCGAGAAAGGTTCCGGTAAGCGCGGCCGCCACCTTATAGCCAACGACTTCAGGCCCTTCTGCAACAGAGCCCATGGTAAGAATGATTCCCAGAACGGCAGCGCAGATACCAACCCCAGGAAAGGAGTCGCCGACAAGCGCCAGAACGCGTACGGGTTCGTCGTTTTCCTTGCCCAGAACCTTTAGCTCGACGTTCAGCACATCGCGCAGTTGTTCAGGTTTTACTTTGCCGTCGATTACGGGGCGGAACGAGTTTCGGAAGAAATCCACACGAGCGTCGTGGCTAACAAAGCTTTCGTATTCCCTGAGTAAGTGACTGTTTTTGGGATCCGTGACGTGGTCTTCGACCGCGATAATGCCTTCCCGTCGAGCCAGCATGAATATCTGATAAAGCATCTTCAGGAGATCAACATAGTCCTCCTTTTTTGTAGCGCCACCACGCAGGGCAATGATGAACTTTGAAACAATCGCTTTGAGAACATGCAGTGGACTGGCAATCACCAGAATCCCAAGGCAGATGCCAAGCACGATCACGTACTCGGCGATGTGGAGCAGAACCAAGGGGCTGCCCCCGCCCATGTAGAGTCCACCAATGACCGAACCGATTACGATTAAAAATCCTATTATAAGTATCATGATATAGCCTTAGGAAGTTTGCTCCTCACGCATTGCAAAGGCGCGCAGTGAAAGGATAGTTTGGGTGTGTATCTGGCAGATTCTGGATTCTGTCAGGCCAAACACCTGGGCGATTTCAGCCAGGCGCATTTCTTCAAAGTAGTACATCGTCATCACTTGTTTTTGTATTTTGGGCAATGCCTCGATGTGGTCCGCTAGCCGCTCGGCAAGTTCCCGGCGCTGGAGAGTGTCTTGAATTGTGGGTTGGGTTGGGTCGTCGATCCGGTCATACCAGTTTGAACCTTCTCCATCGCCTTGGTCGATTTCGCCGTCAAGGTCGAGAAATGTAACGGGTCTGAGTTCTCCGAGTAGCTTGTGATATTCCGGACGAGTCAACTCAAGCTTCTTGCGTATTTCTTCCTCAACCGCCGGACGGCCCAGCTCCTGTTCCAACTCCTGAACCGATTTTTCAAAATTGCGTGCCTTCAGCCGGACCCCTCTGGAAGCCCAATCCCGCTTGCGCAATTCGTCGAGGATTGCTCCCCGGGTACGGTGTTTGAGGATTCGCCGAAGCTCAATGTCAGGCTTTTCCGCGTAGCGTTGAAGGCACTGCATCATTGCTTCGAGGGCAACGCTCTGGAGGTCATCGAATTCGATCTGCGAAGGCAGGTAGGACTTGAAACGGAGCACAACCTTCTGCACCAGGGGCAGGTATTTCACGGCGAGATCGGAAATGCTCGGACGTGCGCTACCTCTGGCGTAGGCTCGTGCTGCGCCCTTTGGGGGAACAGCAGGTTTACTCGTTTCGGGTGACATGGTTTTAGGTTTTTTCGGATTCGTTGGGTGGGGCTGGCTTATTGAGCTCTGCTTCGGCCTCGGCAGCCCGCAGGCTTCCGACCAGAACGGAATAGAGCGCTCGGCCAAAAAGTCCGCCAATGAGGGCGGCGAACAAAGCATCCCTGAGCACATTGGCCGAAGGGGATCCGGCCATCGTGCCAGCCATAAAAGCGAGCACGAATGCAAGCAATGCGCCTGTTAGAAAGAAGGTTCGGCTCATGGGAGGGTTTTCTCAATAAGTAAAGCGGTGAAGGATTCGTTGTAGTCGCTGGCAATGTTCGGCCCTGTGCCCATAAACAGCACAGAAGGGTGTAGTCGACTGATCGCAAATGGCCAGAGTTTTCCCCAGGATTGCAGTAGGTCGGTATGGGTAAATATCAGGCGCTGGGCTTCAAGGCTGTGAGCCTGGCGTAGGATTGCGTTGAGGATCGAATTCTCATACGCAGCATTGAGCACAAGTATCCGGGTATCGACGCCTAGATCGTCAAGGCGCCGACGCAACTTAATGTTTTCCCTGTAATCCTTCAGTTCGCATCCGGGAATATCGATCAAAAGCTGGGTGCCGTCGTCCATCATTGGTACCTTGCCCCGGTCGCGGTGGCAGGGAACCCCCATGGCTTCGCAGAATGCATCGAGGCCATCGCCAAAGTGCGGTGAATCAACATCCAATCGCAGAACCTCGACCTTTTTTTCATTGATCAGGACTTCGCGGGTCAACCACTTGCAGAGCGATGTGGTTTTACCGGAACCAGGCGTGCCAAGAAATGCGATCCGGTTGCCCATTGTTGTTTCCGGTTCGCGTCGACAGGCCTGAATTACGGTTTGTCGGAGCTCGCAGAATGCTTCGTCAATAGGCTGTTGGGCCAGGCGTTCGAAGGCTCCCGGTCCACTCAAAGTCTCCAGCAATACATCATCGAAGCCGATGCGGTCCAATATCCGTCGCAGGCGCTGGGATTCGCGGGATGGCTTGGCAGCTGCGCTGCTGATTTTGATCGGTTTAGAAACGCTCTTTTCAGTCTCGGCGGAGTCATTCCCACCCATTGGCGGGATCGGTGTCGTCGACGGGTTGGGACGAAAGTCTGAATCGGGTTTGCTGGAATCGTTGTCGTCCGCTTGCTGTACGTTTCTGGGCCGCGGGCTTGAAGCGTGCGCTGTTTCCGGCGGTATCCAGGCGACAACTTCCAGTTTGGGCGAGGACAGAAAGCGTTTGAGACCGTCACCAGCGACTTGCTTAACCGACAGCACCTTGGCCTGTGCGCCCATGCGTTGCTGGATGACGCGCACGGCCTCTTCTGCGGATGAAACAATAAAGCGTTGTTTCTTGCCTGGAGGAGGTGCGGTGGCGGGGATGTTTTCGGCAGTCATAGTGCTCATGATGGGGTTCCGGCAGTGGCAGGTTTATCGGCTGAGGTGGTAGCTTTGGACGAGGAGGGGACAGGTGCCGTGGCGACCCCAAAGTGGCGGATTTCTATATTGGATGGGATCTCCTGATAGGACAGCACGGTCATGCGAGGCAGAGATGATTCGAAGAAGCGTTTGAAAGGTAACCGCAGATCCGCTACGGTAAGGATGACTGGAGGTAGGTTGTTTTCGGTCATCTCCGTCATCAGTCGGTTGAGTTCATTGAGGGTGTTGTGAGCTGTTTGGGGGTCGATGGATAAACCGACTTCAAAGTTGGACCGTTGGATACGTGAGACGAGGTTTTGCTCGAGGCGCGGGTCGAGGGTCACAGCATTCAGGGCACCTTGTTCATCACTGAGTTCCGGCACAAAGAATGGAGCCAGACGGCGGCGCGCTTGTTCCGACAAGTCGTCTGGATTTTTGCTGTGCGGAGCGAAATCGGCGATACATTCGAGAATTACGGCGAGGTGTTTGATCGGCACCTGTTCGAGCAGCAGGTTCTGCAGGACCCGTTGAATAAGACCAAGGTTTGCCAGATCCGGAATCAGTTCGTTGATCAACGATGGGTGTGAAGTCTTTACGTGGTCGAGCATGCCCTGAACATCCTGACGAGAGAGCAACTGAGAGCAGTTTTGGCGAAGCACTTCCGATAGGTGGGTAATCAGTACCGAAGCGGAGTCGACGACGGTGTATCCATGCAGCTCGGCAATCTTCCGGTTCTCTTCATCCACCCAGGTTGCCTCCAGATTGAAGACCGGCTCCCGCGTCTGCTCTCCGCGGATCTGAATAGAGGAGCCAGCCACGTTCATTGCGAGCCAGCGGTTGGCATGCAGTGTTCCTTTTGCGATAATACGTCCACGCATTAGAAAGGAGTAGCCATTGGTTTCCATTTCGAGGTTATCGCGAACCGCAATGGGGGGCAATACCAGCCCCATCTCTCTTGCCAGTGACTTGCGGATACCCGTGACTCTGTCGAGCAGATCCCCTCCGCGTTTGCTGTCAGCAAGGTCCAGCAGACTGTAGCCAAGCTCAATGGCCAGCGGTTCGACATCTGCCAGTTTCTGCAATTCTTCCTTGCTTGCCGGGGCGGGTGTGTTGGCCGCCTGCTGATTGCCGGCACCGTCGGAGCCCTTGCCGGCAGCGCTTGATGCGGCGCCTGCCATGGCTTCGTCGTCGCCATCGGCATCCTCGAGCATATCCGCAAACTCACTGCGGTTTTCCTGAACTTTCATCATCGTCAGGGCGGCGAATCCGGCCAGTACGCCAAGCAGGACAAAAGGAATTTTCGGCATTCCGGGCAGCAAGGCAAAAAAGCCGAGTAAACCGGCTAGAATAGCCAGAGCGCGTGGATAAGATGCGAGCTGACGGGCGAAACTACTTCCCAGATTTTGGCTGCCAGCGGTCCGGGTTACCAAGAGACCTGCGGCCACCGAGACGACCAGCGCGGGGATTTGCGAAACCAAACCATCACCGATGGAAAGCAGACTGTAGTGACGGGCCGCGTCGTCGAAGGCCATGCCTTTTTGCATTACGCCGATGGCGAAGCCTCCAATGACATTGATTAAAGTAATTAGCAGGCCGGCGATGGCGTCACCGCGGACGAACTTGCTGGCACCGTCCATCTTGCCATAGAAATCGGATTCCTGCTGGATCTTATTACGGCGCTTGGTCGCAACTTTTTCGTCGATGGCACCGGCGTTTAACTCGGCGTCGATCGCCATCTGTTTTCCAGGCATGGCATCCAAGGTGAAGCGTGCGGCGACTTCGGCGATGCGCCCGGAGCCCTTGGTGATGACAATGAAGTTCACCAGGACCAGAATCAGGAAGATGACACCGCCAACCACATAATTACCTCCGACCACAAATTCGCCAAAGGAGCGAATGATCTTTCCTGCGTCGCCCTCCAGTAAAATCAATCGGGTGGAGGCAATGTTCAAACTGAGGCGGTAGAGAGTAATGACCAGCAGCAGGGTTGGAAATACCGAAAACTGGACAGGCTCCTTAACGTAGATGATGACCAACAGAATCAGTAGCGAGCCTGCTATGTTCATGGCCAGCAACATGTCCAGCCCCAACTTAGGCAGGGGCAGAACCAACAACATTATAACCGCAAACAGAGCAATCGCAAGGAAGTAGTCTCCATTGCGAAAGAGGGTTTGAAGTCGGCTGCCGGATGCTTTGTTCATCGGGAAGCGGAGGCGCTTTGGTCGCGCCTGTGGAAGTGATAACGGTATGTCTTGTAGACGTAGGCGAGCACAGTCGCAGTCATCTGATACAGTTCAACCGGGATAGTGCGGTCAACTTTTCCGTAGCGGTAAAGCATGCGTGCAACCGGTGGGTTCTCGACAATGGGCACTCCGTGTTCCTGCGCGATTTCGCGGATTCGCAGTGCTATATGGTCCTGGCCTTTGGCGAGGACCATGGGGGCTGGATCGACATTGCGACGGTAGCGCAAGGCCACCGCAAAGTGGGTGGGGTTGGTTACCACAAAATCAGCCTCTGCGACGGCTTTGAACATTTTTCGCTGGGCATTTTGCTGGGCGCGTTGACGCTGGGCTTGTTTAATCAGGGGGTCGCCTTCCTGGTTCTTGCGCTCGTCCTTGACCTCTTGACGGGTCATTTTCAGGTCCTCATGTGTCTTTTTGGACTGATACATATAGCTGACCATTGCAATGAGCCCCATCACTACAATCAGGATACCGAGTAAGAGTACCATGGTTTCCATGATGAACGAACCGAGTCGATCCAGAGAAATAGGCGAGCTGAAGAGAGCATCCTGAGAGACTTTACGCACACCAATACCAATGACGCCTGCGATACCAATCAATTTGAGTAGTTCGATGCCGAAGCGTGCCATGGCGGCACCTCCAAACTTTTGCTGAAAACCCTTCATGGGGTTGACCTTGTCCCATTTGGGCTCAATGGCCTTTGGGGTGAACTTCCAACCAGATTGGACTCCACCAGCAAAGATCGCGGCGGCCGAGCATCCCATAGCCAGCGGGAGAATAAGGGGGGCCATGAACGCTATGCCGGTTTTTGAGGCGTCAATGACCAGCTCCGGGTTGATGACATCAACCCGATGGAGGTTGCCGAACACTGATTGAGACAGTTGGGAAACTTGCTGGACGATGTTTTCTGCGATGAGCGTCCATACCAGCAGGGT
>JBJHBN010000067.1:0-8133 GCA_050485505.1 Opitutales bacterium
ATCTTCAACCAAAAGCACACGCAATTGGCCAGCTTCAGGCGCTTTAGCGGGCTCCGACTCAGCCCCGTCCGTAAACGCATCCCCCGATACCTCATCGTCACCATCCAATTGGCCCTTGGCCTCCGCCAGAAAGTTTCGCTCCCTGGTCAAGAGCTTGACCATGGAGCGGTAGAGCCGCGCTCTCTTAATCGGCTTGATAATGAAATCAGTGTTTCCCAGCTCAAACACCCGCTTGCGCAGGTCCACATCCGACTCGGATGACAGAAATACGATGGGAAGCTGACGATATTCCGGCGTCGAACGGATTTTACTGGCAATTTCCAGCCCACTACCACTGTTCATTTGGCAATCAACAAAAACCAACTCGACACCACTGTCCTGCAGCAGTTCAGGCAAGGGATGCAATCCGTCCGATTCCTCAAACTCGACATCGACACGTTTGCAAAAGGTGGCAAGAATCTTGCGGTTGTTCAGGTTGTCGTCGATAATCAGCGCCTTCCTTCCGTTTAGATTTTTGAATGCATCCAAATCGTCCTTGGGCAAGTGGTCGATCCGGAACGGCAGGCTCAGGTGAAAGGTAGAACCTTTCCCTTGTTCACTTTCCACCCACATCTCACCCTTCATCAATTCGCAAAGACGCCGACTGATCGAGAGCCCAAGCCCGGTCCCTCCATATTTTCTGGTGTGTGAGTTGTCTGCCTGAGTGAAGGGTTGAAACAGCATCCCCAAGCGCTCTTTGGCAATACCGATCCCAGTATCTGTGACGGAAAAATGAATGACCTGTCCATCCAGGATCTGACTCTTAGTCGAGACCTTCAGCTCAACTTGGCCTTTTTCGGTGAACTTAATGGCGTTGCCAACGAGGTTAAGAAGAATTTGCCGCAAACGGGCCGGGTCGCCGATCAAATAGTTGGGAACCTCATCTTCAATAGAAAAAGTCAGCTCCAACTTTTTCTGCGCAGCAGTAGACCTGAAGATGTCCATAACCTCGTCAGCCACTTCGCCCAAGTTAAAAGATACCTGTTCCAGCTCCAGCTTGCCGGACTCAATTTTCGAAAAATCGAGCAAGTCATTCAAAAGGCTTAGCAGACTGTTTCCACTCGTTAGAATCGCATTGAGATATCCAGCCTGCTCCTGATTCAGAGGTGTATCCTCAAGGATGCTTGCCATGCCGATCACTGCATTCAACGGCGTCCGGATTTCGTGGCTCATGTTGGCGAGAAACTGCGTCTTTGCCGTGTTCGCTCGACGGGCAGATTCGGAGGCTGCTTCAGCCTCGGCCAGAGCTTTCGACAATTGCTCATTGAGTCGTGTTTGCTCGCTCTGCGCGCGGCGCCGGAACCGAGCCTCAAAGTAGAAAATAATGCTGACGAACAAGAGCAAAAACAGACCGATAATCATCATCGTCCGCTGAATCGATTGCCGCTGTAAGTTCCATTGTGTTTGTACCTGCGCTGCGGATTCAATAAGGGCCTGCCTGCGTTCCATTTCCGCCTGACGTGCCTGAATTACGTGGAGATACTGACTGCGCAGATCGCTCAACTGAGCTTCGTGGCTTTGATTCAGAATGCGTTGGACCCAATCCGTATAGTTCTGGTGAGCCCGCAGAGCCATCGCATGATTGCCTGTGGCTGCGTACGCCTGACTCATCATCCGATAGCTGTCACGAATCACCTCCGGCTCTTGTGCCTCGGTCGCAAGATCAATCGCCGCCTGGGCGCTTAGCAGAGCCAGTGAATGATCCATTCTCAACTGGTGGACCCGCGCCCGATTAAAATAGGCCCGCACCAATTCCCTGGCACCCTGATCACGGTCGGCGGCCTCAATAGCCCGGTTGAATACTTCCATTGCCGCGGTCAATTCGTCCATCGTAAGCAACAACTCACCGAATTCATTGAGCGCTTCTCCCAACAACAGGCGGTTGTCACTCTCACTCAATTGCTCAAGGATATCCTCAAAGGCGGTACGGCTGCCGGTCGTATTTCCTTGTTTGCGCAGCAACATGGCGAGCCGAATCTCAGTCCGGATTCGCCCGGATTCGTCTCCCAGACGCTCAAAAAGAATGGCTGCGGAATCATACAAATCGGATGCAAGCGCCAGACGGCCTTGCTCGGCATACAATGAGCCAATCCGTAAATGCAGTTCGGCCTCCCTTTGTGGATCCGGTAAAGAGCGCGCAAGGCTCAAGGCTTCGGTGTATGCCAGCAAAGCACCCTCACCGCCCGACGAAGACGCCTCCTTCAGCTCCCCCAGATAAATCCAGTGTTCCATTTGGCCCCCTTCATCCAGATCAGAATCCGGCTCAAACAGATCCTGCAGAATACTCTCATCCGAGGAGGGAAAGAAAGTCTGCCAGATTCCATTCTCAGCCCTCAAAACCATGCAAAAGAGCAATTGGATCCCGAGTCCCAGCACGAAAGCACGTGGAAGTTTCAGAAAGGTTAGGCGGTGGACGAGGGAAGCTCGCATAAATCTAAGTTCACTCAGATTGAATCAATTGCCCACGGCGGTCGACTGCAAAAACAGGGTAAACCAACTAAGAAAATGCCAATTTTACTTTAGATGGCGTCTGGAAATCGCCTGAAGCCCATTGCCCTCAGAGTTGGATTGTAGCTGGTGCGCGATGACGCCCCGGAATTAGATCTAGAGCAGAGTGACTTTCCGAATTGCTATCGACTCTCCGTTACGATCCTAATGAGTCTAAAGCACTGTTCCTTTTCCGAAAGCTTTCAAGCGATCAGACAAAATTTAATTTGAACAGGAAGCAGCCATTGCTCAGCGTCTTGTGGGAGTGAAAGCCGACTTATTCGATTTTGAGCTGCCCAGAGAAGCCATTGCCCAAACCCCCGCCGACCGCAGGGATGGATCCAGGCTGCTGTTGATCGATCGCCGGACCGGGCAAGTAAGCCACCAACTATTCAGCGAGCTGCCGGATATTCTCCCCGAAACCAGAACCTTTTTCCGCAATAACGCACGGGTTCTCAAGGCCCGCCTGAACGGGTTCCGAGCCGGCGGCGGCAAAGTCGAATGCTTATTGCTCAATCCCTCCGAAGATGGGCTTTGCTGGTGGTGCCTGCTCAAACCAGGCAAGCGCTTGCCCGTAACCGCAACGTTTGGAATTTCCGGCGTCTACTCAGCCCGTGTAATTGAAAAGGCGCCCGATGGTCGCGTTAGGGTCCAGTTCGAACTAAACGGTGCCAAGGATGTCTTTCAGTTGGCAGAAAAAGTCGGCCGCCTTCCCTTGCCACCCTATATCGAGCGCCAGTCTGAGGATGAACGCTCGAATCTGGACGAAGAACGCTATCAAACCGTCTATGCCGCAGCCGACAAGACCGTCGCGGCCGCCGCACCCACTGCCGGATTGCATTTCACGCCGCAAATGATGGATTGCCTGCAATCCGCTGGCCATCGATTCGAAGACCTGACGCTCCATGTCGGACTGGGAACCTTTCGGCCCATCCAGGTCGAACAACTGGAGCAGCACGAGATGCACGAAGAACTCTATGAAGTCCCTGCGACAACCCTGAGAGCGCTCAAAGCCTGTTCCCCTCTAGCCATTGGGACGACCTCCCTGCGCACCATTGAGGATCTTCATCGCAAAGGCATGCTTGATACAGAAGCCGAGATACCCGAAGCAGTCTACCGCGACCGGGCGAATTTATTCATCTATCCTCCGGCAACATTTTACACCGGAGCCCTGCTGACCAATTTTCATCTGCCCCGGTCCACCCTGATCTGCCTTGTCTCTGCATTCTTGACACCCGGCTCTGCGGACGGAATTGAATGGTGTCGTGAAATCTATCAATCTGCACTTGCTTCCGGCTACCGTTTCTACAGTTATGGCGACGCAATGCTGATTCTCTAGTTCTGTTCGCCAATGCCTCCTCATTCCAGCGCACCTGACTTTACAACATTGGTGGACGACTACTACCAGTCGCTCTTTCGGTTCGCACTGAGTTTGATTCGCAACGAGAGCGAGGCAGCCGACCTTGTGCAGCAGACTTTTCTAATCTGGGCACGCAAAGGTGATTCTCTCAAGGACGCATCAAAGGTTAAATCCTGGCTGTTCACCACGCTTTACCGCGAGTTTATCCGTAGCAACCGCCGCAACAAACGCATGGAACCGGCCGAAGAGGAACCGATGGAACTAATGCTGCCGCCCTCCGAGGTCGATTATTCCGCCAAAGTTGACAGCAAAATTCTCATGGAGCGCTTGCAGGATCTGGAAGAAAACTACCGTGAGCCACTGGTCCTATTCTACCTCGAGGATTTGTCATACAAAGAAATTGCGGATATATTGGCAGTCCCTATTGGAACCG
This sequence comes from Opitutales bacterium, assembly GCA_050485505.1. Classification (GTDB taxonomy): domain Bacteria; phylum Verrucomicrobiota; class Verrucomicrobiia; order Opitutales; family Oceanipulchritudinaceae; genus JAFIGG01. Next base: position 4,320 of record JBJHBN010000067.1, read on the forward strand.
TTATGTCACGTTTATCGAGGGGGAAAACTGCTCTGAAAAACCTGCTCCTTACAAAATTGGAGAAATAAAAATGCAGCTCGAATCCTCTAACCTATGAAGAGCCATGTCTAATCAGGAACATCTCAAAAAATTGCACATTTACCGACCTTCAGCGATGGAAGCCGGCGACCGCAGTTTTGCCGATGCCCTGAAAGCGGCGGAGTCCGACGCTGAGCTCAAAGCCTTTCTTGACCGCGAGGGACGCTTTGACCGCTCGGTGCAGGAAGCGCTGCGCGGAGTACGGGCTCCCGAGGGTCTGCGTGAACAAATTCTCAAAGAATTCGAAAATTCAAAGAAATCCACGCCCTCAAAGCTGCTGCGCTTTCCTTCTCTGGCAATCGGGGTTGCGGCAATTCTGCTGGTTGCCACGGTCGGCATTGTATTAAACCTGAGCTCTCCGGAACAGAACGGCAGTTCGAACTTTGCCCTACCCTTGGTGCAACCAGCGAATTCAGCTGTCCCGCTGGCAATCGTGCTCTTGCAGGACAATGGCATCATGCGCTCTCCGATGGACTTATATACGCAGGATTACCAGCAACTGGCCAGCTATGTATCGGAGCGCGGTGCCCGCCCGCCTATCAACCTACCCCGTGAGCATTGGCGCAATCTGGGCGTGGGCTGTAAAGTCGTGCGAGTGATCAACAATGAGGTTTCAGTAATCTCATTTGAAGTGGAGGGCGAGCTCTACAGCCTCTACACCTTCGACCATTCGATCATCCCACAGATGCAACACATGCGCCCGCACGTCGTAACAATTGAAGATGAAGTGTTTGCGACCTGGACATGCAGTGGTCAGGTCCATGTTCTGCGCACCAGTGCTGATACGGAAAAAGTAACCAGCTTGTTAGACATTTGAGCTTTCGTGATATTCTTTAACGGGGTATGAAAAAAGCATCCCTGTTTCTCTCTCTCATTACCGCAATGGTTATGGCACCGCTGGCATCGGCAGAGACCATTCGCTATAAAATCGACACGGTTCACTCCGGTATCACCTTCAAGGTGCGCCACTTTATCAATCAGGTGCCTGGCACCTTCACTCAGTTTGAGGGTGAAATCCACTTCAACCCGGAAAACCCGGCCGATAACAAGGCAGTGGCAAACATCGATGTGAACACAGTCGATACCCGCAGTGACCGACGCGACAACCACCTACGCAGTGACGACTTTTTCGGTGTGGACGATTTTCCGACGATGAAGTATGAAAGCGATGAGTGGCATCCAATGGGCGATGGCCGCTTTCATGTGACCGGCCACCTGACACTTCTCGGTGAAACCCATCCCGTGGAAATGATAGTCCACTACCTGGGAGAAGTTGAAGGGAACGACATCCTGCGCTCTGGTTGGGTTGGTGAAACGACCATTGACCGCACCCTATGGGGCATGGACTATGGTGTTGGCGGCCCTCTGGGAAGCACAGTCCAAATAGAGCTGAACATCCAGGCGCACCGCCAGGATTAAAATTCACAGGGCAAACATAGATTTTCAAAAGCCACTCCCAGGAGTGGCTTTTTTATACTCTCAAACTCATTCCGTCGTGGATTGAGGACGACCGTCAAGGGCAGCTTGCAGGGCATGCCAAGCCAGGCTCGCACATTTGATGCGCCCCGGGTATCGGCGGACACCGATCACCGCAGCCAAGTCTCCCCATTTCGAGGCATCTACGGGAACTCCGGCGTCCTTCAAAAGAGTCATTATCTCAGCAAACTTTTGCTGGGCCTCTACAACAGTCAATCCCCTCAAGCTCTCGGACATCAAAGAGGCAGACGCGGTGGAGATTGCGCAACCCTGCCCCTGAAAACTCAGATCGACTATCCTGCCCTCTTCTACCATCAGATACACCTCGACCTCGTCCCCACATAATGGATTATGCCCTTTCGCCCGATGGCTGGCCTGCGGAATCGCCCGACGGTTTCGCGGCCGCTTACTGTGCTCGAGAACAATCTCCTGATATAGGTCCTCCATACTCATGGCGCATCACGATGCCGCTGAAACGAACAAATGCAAGCCGTTCAAAACAGAACCCTTAGCCCGGGGTCGCGTCTGGAAATTGCCCGAAGCCCATTGTAGCGGGTTCGCGAGATCGCCTCTCCGGCTACAGCGTTTTAATTATCAAAGTGCTTTTCCCAGATTCACTTCGGCTTCCGTCGGCAGATTCGACTCCTGGTACCAGAAGTAAAAAGCCCTTCCGATGGCAATCAGCGAAACAATCATATTTGAGATTTTCATTATCAAACCACCCAAGACCTGATCCGGTAGAGGTTCAAGGTCGATAACCCTGGGAGCCAGTTCGTAGGTCGGATAGAGCACCTCAGTTGCAAATGTAAGCACGGCAAACAGCGGAAGCTGCGCGACCATCAACAAAAAGATATAGATCGGGTGCATCCCACAGTGCATGCGTGGAATGATTTTGGACCGGCTCCAGATCGGCCAGAACATCTGCACCGACACCGCAAACATGGTCAGGTGCTCCAGCATGTGAATGCGCTTATTGTGTAAGGCCGCCTCATACAAAGTGGGAAAATGCCAGACTGTGAAAACAAAGGTAAAACAGAACCCCGCCACCACTGGTTGGAACAGGATACGCAAGACAGCTGTCGCGATTCGGGAGCGCGATAACAAACCATCCACCAACCACTGTGGAATAGCCCATATGGTAAACAAGGCCACCGGATACATCAGCACCATATGCTGCACCATGTGGGCACTGAACAAGTAATTCTCACCGAGCGCATCCAGCGGAGAACCAACTGCTATGTAAAAGCCCAAAACCGCCATCGCGAACCAAAAGGTCTCGCGCCGAGGGAACGCAGCCAAAGGAGCGATACGCTCACGCAAGGGCCCCACCAAGGCCAGATAAATCCAGACCATCAGCAGAATGCCACCCAGCAGAGCCGGTTCGGTATGCCAGTGCCAGATGCTGATCATCGCGGAACACTCAAATCATTGGAGCACCACTGGGGTCTTCTGAAAACAGCAACATTAGGGCGGCCACCGTGCCAGTGGCAATGATCAGCCCCGATAGAAACACAAGGGTACACAGAATCAGATCCCAGCGCAGGTGCATGAACCACCAGATAACCGCCAGAAACTTAATCAGGGACATCACGACCAGCGAACCCATTACGAGGCCTGGGTGAATCGGCACATAAACGATGACGAGTTCAATCGCGGTCAGCATGATCAGCGCGATCGAGACATTGAAGAAAGTGAAGTACTTCTGATGCTCTTCGGCCAGATGGGGATCGACCGATTTGGTGGTGGTTTGAGAAGCGTCCATATTTAGAATTCTATGTATTCGACCAAGTAAACGACCGTGAAAATGACAATCCAAACGACATCCACAAAGTGCCAGTAAAGTCCAGCAACTTCAACATCCAAGGCATTTTCACGTTTATAGCGATCTGTAAAAGAGTATATCAACCAACTGCCCAACCAGAATATCCCAAGCGCCACGTGCACTCCGTGGGTTCCCGTAAGGACAAAGAAGGTCGATCCAAAGATACTGCTGCTCAGTGTCAGGTCTTTATCAAAAACAAAGTGCTGGAACTCATAAACCTGACAGCCGAGGAAGATCATTCCAAAGAAAATGGTCCCACCAAGACACCAGCGCATACTGGGCAGGTTGTTCTTGTGTGCCGCCGACACCGATAGTGCCATCAGAAACGAACTCATCAACAGGATAAAGGTGCTGAAACCAGTAAGTTCGATATCGAAGATGTCGATTACGTCTTCGACGTCCGGATAGACTTTGCGGTAGATCAGGTGTGTCGAAATC
>JBJHBN010000067.1:8143-8479 GCA_050485505.1 Opitutales bacterium
TTTACCTTCTTTGGCAGTCTCAGCTACACCAACGGCATAGGACTTCTGGTTGTTGGTGTCGAAATCAGGGTTCCGAAAAACATGCAGTCGGAAGCCAGAAACGCCCACATGGCCAGTTTCTTATTCTCCACTCCGGTCGAAGTCTTTTTCAGCTCCTCCAGAGGATCGTTGTCAGTATGGCTGCTCATAGGTCGTGCAGAAAGCAATAAGATCAGTTTTTGGATTGGGATTGGCGGATTTCCTCCATGTCCTCCGCATCGGGGAAAAGGTGATAACCCCCGGGGCCTTCCAGCGCCCACTTAACGATGCCGACAAGCGTCACTAACAGGCCAACAA
>JBJHBN010000068.1:0-8326 GCA_050485505.1 Opitutales bacterium
ACGAGCCCCGACAGAGCGGAGCCCTCTATCGACGGATTATTACCTGGATAATGGGCGTTGGACAATCGGGAACCCAATCAAGCCAAGCCGCGCTGGCTGGACTCAACAAAGGCGATCACTTCATCGATCAGAGGATCCGAACCCAACGCGCCAGAGCGTAGTTGCTCCAAGGCCTGACCACGGTTCAACTTACCACGGAAAAACAGCTTATAGATGCGGCGGGCCAGCTGGATCTGCTCCTCGCTAAAGCCATTCCGCTGCATGCCCACTTTGTTGACCGTACGATGAGTCGCAGGATAGCCCTCAGCCAGCATATTTGGCAGAACGTCCTGAACCACTTTACAGCATCCGCCAACCATCGCCCCGGCTCCGATCTTGCAGAACTGGTGCACCGCCGTGAGGCCGCCAATGACCACCCGGTCGCCCACTTCGACATGTCCGCCCAGGGTGGCATTATTACTGAACACAACTCGATCACCCACGTGGCTCTCGTGGCCCACGTGGCTGTAGGAACAGAAAAGGTTGTCGGACCCGATTCGCGTGTATTCAGTGGCAAAAGTCGCCGGATGCACCGTTGTGAATTCACGGAAAATGTTGCGGTCGCCGATCCGAATCGGGCCCTCGTCCCCTGTCCATTTTTTATCCTGCGTGCGCCCGCCTATATAGGCGTAAGGAAAAATTTCATTGCCCTCCCCCATCACCGTATTGCCTTCAACGGTGGCGTGGTGATGCACGCGGCAATTCGCAGCCAACACCACCCTCGGGCCGATGTAGGCAAACGCCCCGATTTCCACGGACGCATCCAGCTGGGCGCCCTCCTCAACAATCGCGGTCGGATGGATCGATGCACTCATGAAATAACCTAAAAGCCCTCCTCGGGCACCTGCATAACGGTGAACATCAGCTCTGCAGATGAGACCACCTTGCCGTCCACAGAGCACTTACACTCCGTAATGGCAACTTTCTCACCCTTGGCCTTCACCAGCTTTGCGACAATGACCATCTGGTCGCCAGGCACCACGGCACGCCGGAACTTGACCTTGTCCGCACACATAAAGAGGGCCACTTTGTCCTCGGAAGAGATCTTGCGCAGCATCAATAATCCGGAAGCCTGCGCCATTGCCTCAATCTGCAGCACTCCAGGCATCACTGGATTTCCGGGATAGTGTCCGACGAAATAAGGCTCGTTGATGGTCACATTTTTGATCGCGGTCAGCTCCATCTCCTCCTCTTTGATGTCCGTTACCCGGTCCACCAATACAAAGGGATAGGCGTGTGGCAGAATATCGAGGATGCGCCGAATATTGATGCGGGTCTCACCCTTGGCAATTGTAGTAACCTTGACTGGCTGGCTGTCCTTGCCCTTCTTTATCGGTTCCAACCCTTTCGGCCCAGTAGAACCTTTCATTCGCTTGAACAACCGCTTGGTCAGTTCTGAATTCAGCTTGTGCCCCGGCCGAACTGCGACAATGTGCGCCTTCAGGCGCTTGCCGAGCAGTGAGGTGTCGCCGATGATATCCAGAATCTTGTGGCGTACGAATTCGTCCTCGAAGCGCAGGGGCTCCTTGGACAGGATCTGATTGCCCTTAATGACAATGGCTGAATCCAGACTGCCGCCCTGGATCTTGCCCATTTTGAGCAGCGGCTCAATGTCCTCATAAACCGTGAAAGTGCGCGCCGGAGCAATCTCGGCGATGAACTCCTCAGGATTCAGCTCGAAAGAAAGGTGCTGGGTGTGGATTCCACGATCATCCGCGCTGGTGCAAGTCACCTTGAAGCCGTCATAAGGAAGGGCAATGATCGAGCGGTTGCCATCGGTTACCGAGATCGGCTCCTGCAGCTCGAAATACTCCCGGTCCGCATCCTGCTCAACAGGCTCGGCTTTTTGGATGAGATTGACAAAATGTTTTGCCGATCCATCCAGAATCGGTGGCTCCGAGGCATCCATTTCGACAATGCAGTTGTCGATCCCACAGCCCACCAAGGCACTCAACACGTGCTCAATAGTGTGCAGGCGCATGTGCCCGGCAGCGATGTCTGTGCTGCGAACCAGCTGGTTCTCAACCATTTCAATCAGTGGCCTTACTTCCGGTTTGCCGTACAAATCAGTACGCCGGAATACCAAGCCCTGCCCCGGCTCGGCCGGCTTGAGGGTAAGTTGCACCATCTGTCCAGTGTGAAGAGCTTTCCCATGCGTGGAAACCTCTCTCAAAATCGTTCGTTGCTTCATTCGGGGAGACTGGGTAAATCCGCAATCACTGCGTGATTCTGGAGGCAGTATGGATTCGGCTTTAGCCCTTTGTAAAGAACCGATTCATGAGGAGTTACGGACACTTGACAGTCCCCGCCCAAGCTGCATGGAATAGCCGTTTTAACCCATTCTAAACTTTATGGCTTCCCCCACAGAAATCCGCAAAGGCAAGGTCATCGTCCACAACGGTGCACCTCATCTCGTTCTCGACATGCAACACCGCACCCAAGGCCGCCAGGCTGGTTTCGTACAGGTGGGACTACGCAATTTGCACACGGGGTCCAGCACGACCACTAAAATCCGCTCGACGGAAACCGTGGAAATCCTAATGACCGATACCGCCCGGCTCGAGCTCAGCTACGTAGACCAGGAAGGCTGGCACTTCATGGATCCGGAAACCTTTGAGGACACGATTCTGCAGGACGACATGATCGGCGATGCGCGCCACTTCCTGTCCGAAAGTAACAGCGCCGACATTCTCTTTGTCGACGGCCAGGCCGTCCAGGTTCAACTGCCCGCTTCCGTCGAGCTGGAAGTGACCGAAGCACCGGACGCGATCAAAGGCGACACCTCGGGCTCGGCTCAAAAGCCGGTGACCACCTCCACCGGGCTTATTATTCAGACGCCTCTGTTCATCAAGACCGGCGACCGGATCAAGGTTTCCACGGCTGATAAAAGTTACATGGGCCGGGTTTAAGGCGTTGCCACAACTTCGCTTCGTTTCCTAAAACCAACGAATTATCGCATATTCACAATGATGGCCTGCAGCAGGGCTGCTTGGTAGCGCTGCCATCTTTTGTCATCAGGACCTGCCACAGCTGAATGTTCCGGGCCCGAAACGCTCCTGCGCAGGACAGCAGGTAATACTCCCACATTCGCTTGAAGCGCTCATCGTAGAGACCGCTCCACTTGGGCCAGGCCGCCTGAAAACGCTGATTCCAAGCCAACAGGGTAAGGTCATAGTGAGGGCCGAGATTGTGCACGTCTTCGATCACAAAACGTTTTTCGGCAGCGCGGGTAATCTGCGCCAAACTGGGCAGCATGCCATTCGGGAAAATATACCGGGTTATCCAGGGATCGCAGCTGCGTGACGATTTATTTGCGCCGATCGTGTGCAGCAGAAAGATTCCGTCCGGCTCCAGACAGCGCCAGGCTGTCTGCATGAAAGTCGAGTAATTCCTGCAGCCAACATGCTCGAACATGCCCACCGAAACGATCTTGTTGAAGCGGCCCTGAATCAACCGATAGTCTTGGTCGATAAACCGCACGGACAAACCTGAACAATACCCCCGGGCATGCCGGAGCTGCTCCTTCGAGACGTTTACCGCAGTGACATCGCACCCGTAGCGCTCCGCGGCAAACTTCGCCAGGCCTCCCCAGCCGCAGCCGATATCCAACAGCCGGTCTCCCGGCGCGAGATTGAGCTTGCGACAAATCAATTCCAACTTGTTCAGCTGGGCCTGCTCCAGATCCTCAGTCCCCTCGAAAAAAGCACAGCTGTATTGGCGACGGCTGTCCAGAAAGCTGAAAAAGAATTCGTTCCCGAGGTCATAGTGCCGTTCAGCTACCATACGCGCACGCTGCCGCGACTGCAGGTTCCACAAAACCCACGGCAAAAACCGCATCCAATACCGCCAGTTTCCCCGGATCTGCTGCTGAAGGTCCGCACTCAGAACCCGGGCAAACATCTCGTCAAGCCGTTCACAATGCCACCACCCATCCATGTAGGACTCGCCCAATCCGAGGTTGCGCTCCCTGAGGACCCTTCGGTACCAGTCTTCATCAACGACCTGAAGGTCCCATGGGTTGGGGCCGTTGACCTCCACTCCTGCGGCATTTAGAAGTGCCCTCACTCCACTCGAAGGGTTCATAACAAGCCTAAGTTTGTCCGACCCAATGGCTTGTTACAAGAAAGAACCCGGCGCAAAGATTACCTTCGCGCCGGGTATCTACCCATTATGAGTCTCCATCCAGTCCAAACCAGAGCCCGGGAAGTTGCAAAGCCCAATGGTGGAGCTCTGAATGCCGTGGTCCCGAGCCTGAAAACCCGGCTATTAAAGCCGTGTCTGGAGCTCTCCGGCAAAGGCTCCAATTATTTATTGTAAAGCTAAAAGGGGGTCGATGGCAGGGCTCCTACGGCTCAGGTACGGAACACGATGACGATTCAAAACCTCCTTTCACGGATCGGCGCAATCCACCGCCTACACCCAGAGATACCCGTCGAGCAAACAACCGCAGACTACCTCGCCCACGCAATTTCCATGGATCTGGACAATCCCAGAAAGCCAGGTCCGGTTCTTAAATTGGGAGTCATCGGCGGAGATGAAATCCAGGCCCTAAACATCGAAACCGGCGATGAAGAGGAATGGTGCTTCGTTCGCGCCCATGAAAGCAAGGGCATTGAAATCTACGTGTCCCATACCTGGTTCCTGTTCCGCCTCGCCTGCCGTCTGCTCGAAGATTGGCCAGAAGAACCCGTGGCTTCGTTTTCTGCCGGCAAGACTTTCAAAGCCACCTTCAAGCACCTGCGACCGGCTTACGACACCTACCTGAACAACCACGCCCGCAGCGCCAGAAACAACGATCCTGAAGCCCATATCCGGGAGCTGGCGCGGCTCGGCTACACCCACGTCGAAGTAAACGGCTTCGGAGTCGATTTTCCCTACGAGCGCGCTGCACCCGACGAACTGCTGTACCGCTTCTACACCTATTGTGCAGCCCTGGACCAATACGTTTACAGTCGCCTGAACAAGGGCATCTACCCCAAAGAGTATCTTCAGGCCAACCTCAACAAGCTCAAGCATTCGGCTCGCCTTGCCGAAAAATATGGACTCCGGGCGGGCATCCTGACCTTTGAACCGCGTTCGGTTCCAGACGAGTTGCTCGAGCGCTACCCGATGCTACGCGGAGCCCGTGTGGATCACCCGCTGCGCAGCTTTCGTCCGCGCTATAACTTGAGCACCGCTCATCCTGTGGTGCTCGACCACTATGCGGAAATGTTGGAGAAAATCCTCAAGGCCGCTCCCAACATCGACTACATTTGCGTCTGGTCCAACGACAGCGGTGCCGGCTTCGAATACACCAGCTCCCTGTATGTGGGCCGCAATGGCGGAGGCTACTTGATTCGCGAATGGAAGGGCGACGATGCCATCGCCCGGGCCGCCGCAGACAACATCGTGCGCTTCATGCGCACCCTGCGCGACGCCGGCCGCCGTGTGAATCCACAATTTCGATCCGTCCTGCGCTCTGAAATCTTTGGCACCGAACGCGACTACATCTGGGACCAGTCCGAAGAGGGTCTCGATCACGAGGTAAACACCCTCAAAGCCAAGGGGTTTGCCATCGGCTATCCCCACCCGAAATACGACTGGGCGGGCGAAGACTTCTATTTCAGTGCTCTCTTCAATCAGTTCGATGCTGACGAACAGGCTCCCAAAAAGATGCTGGAAGCCAAAGGCAGCGATGTGCACCTCTACTTCAGTCCCGGCGCCTCCTGGGAGCAGGAACCGATTGCAGCACCTATTTTCCCAGGACTGCTCCACGACAAGCTGAGCGCCCTCCACGCTCAGGGCGTCAGTCACGCCGCGGCCCTGAACGGCACCACTCCGCCCACCGTAGCACCCTACAATATCAATCAGGAAGTGACCCGCGCTTTTCAGAATGAAGCGGGCATTCCCCTGGCCACTATTCTAAATCGGACCGCGACCCGATGGGTGGGCAGCGAACAGGCAGATGCATTGGTCAAAACCTGGATGCACGCCGACGAGGCTTACCGCAGCTTTGCCCAACCGGTCAGCATTCTTGCGGTATGGGGCGTATGGTACCGCGTTTTAGTCAGACCGCTGGTCCCCAACTTCGAAGCCCTCAGCGAAGACCAACGGGCCTACTATGAGGATTTCCACCTCGGCCATGCCAACAACCGCATCCAGGTAGACTTCCGCCGCGAAGTGAACTTCGACTTCTGCACTCCGGAATTTGCCCACAAATGCCGTGAAGCCATCGCCACCCATCTGTTCCCGGAGATCGATCAGGCGGTCAAGATCTCGCGCGCACACCGCGATGCCGCCTCGCCCGGCTCCAAAGCGCGCGATGTCTGGGCGCACCACTACGACTTGCTGAAAGGAACTCAGTGCTGGTACCGCACCCAACGCAATATCGCGGGCTGGATAGAAGGCGTGCACGGATATCTCGAAGCCAAAGACGATGCAGCCCGCAAACGGGCTCGGACCATCACCCGCGAAACCGTACTGGATGAAAAGGAAAATGCGCGCGACTTGCTCAACCACATTCGCAGCGCCGAGACCGAATGGATGATGCTCTCGGCAGTGGGAGAAACCACCTTTATCTACGGCGAAAACATCGCCGAACTGGTCGAAAAGAAGATTGCCCTGATGGAAGGCCGTGAAGACGACGAACCCTATATTGACCCCGACTTCATGTGGCGGGTACCTGGCATCAACTGCTAAAAAATGAAAAACAAACAACTTCTGGACATTCCCGACTTGGACCCTCCGCTGGGCGACCTCTTCTCTTTTCGTACCCTGTCCGAATGCCGCTCGATCTGGACAGCTCCCCGAGCCGAAGAAACTGGAGCCCCGGATCAGCGGATTATCCACGCACGCATTTTTAAACCGCATGGCCGTGCCCGCATTTCTCGCATCGGCCTTCAAAACGCCACGGGCGCACACAAATGCGGCAGCCAGACCGATGAGGACTGGATTGTCGATCTGAGAATTCTGACCCTGGACACGCCAGGCGGAGAATGGCGCGAATGCCTCTATCTCCGCGACTTGCCGGCACAGGAATCGGGAGCGATTCGCTGGCTCGATCTGGAGGCCTTCGAGTCCTACGGTTTGATACTCGAAATCCGCCGCTGTGGCATCGACGGCTGGTGGACTCCGTGGAATCTGGCTGCCGGAGCCTTCGTTGTCGAAGGCACGGGCGATCAGCTGGTAGGTCCACGCCGCGAACACCTGCTGGACGTAGCCATCGATGAGGGCGATGCGGTAACTCCCGGAATCGAACGCTGGATTCACGAAGGGGAAGTTCACTTTCGAACCCAACACCTGCAGCTGGGATTCTACCTGACCCGGCCAGGACTCAGCTTCCTTTCCATCGACCAAACCGGGGCCGGAAAGCTCCAGAATAACCTGCTCAAAGTAGGCCCGGGAGCCTTCCACCAAGGCCCTTTGCTGACACCAACTGGCAGCCTGCCCATCGCCGACCGTACCGTCCGCTTCCAATTCACTGGTACAACCCGCGTACGGGCGAACTCAATCGCCTACCAGCTGGAACACGCCGCAAGTGGCCTTCGATACTCCATCGAATGGCACATTGGCGCTGCAGACATCGAACTTCACATAAGCCGTCAGAACAAGGCCCCTATCCGCGCCTGGAGCAGCGCAGCTTGGGCAGCCGCCTTCGACATCGAAGTGGCTCCAGTTCACAGTTTCGGCCTGCTGGACAAGCTTGGCCAGACAGGATCCCTCACCAGTCCATTCTGCATGCATGCACCCCGCTACGGCAGCCTGCTCTTCGAATCCACGGAATCCGGGGCTTACCGCAGCGAGTGCTTTCGCCCACAGCGGCGGATCGAATCGGAATTCAAGGTCGGCGAAATTGCCCAGCCCGAGGGCGACTGGCTACTGCCCGCGGGAGAATACTCTGGCCGATGGAAAATCCGTCTGCACCAACCGCAGTTCAATTTGCGCGCGGATACACCGCAAAACGTTCGCAAAGCCCTTCTGCGCACCGTGCATACCGGCATGACCTTCCGCCCCGACACCGGGACGCTCAGCAACAGCGGCGCCTCAATGGTCTGTCCGATTTCAATGGACACCTGGGCCGCGCAAACCGTGCGAACGGGTGAAATCATCCCGGGGCTGCAGGCCAATGAGCTATTACGGACCTCGCTGGAACGCTGGCTGGACGGCGGACCCGGCTATGCAAGCGGACATCTTCGGGATGCCGGAACCGTGCGATCCGCCGAAGATGAGTATTTGATGACCGGTGCAGCAGCCTTGGCTGGACTGGCAGAGTATTTGGAAAAAGGCCGACCCTCCGGCTGGCTACGCC
>JBJHBN010000069.1:0-8260 GCA_050485505.1 Opitutales bacterium
TGGTCGTGTTGACCTGGTGGAGAACCGTTTTGTAGGGATGAAGAGCCGCGGGGTTTATGAAACACCGGGTGGAACGATTTTGCTGCATGGCCGCAAGCAGGTGGAGAGCCTGACGCTCGACCGCGACCTGGAGCATTTGCGTGACAGCCTTATCCCGAAATACGCTGAGCTGATTTATAATGGATTCTGGTATGCTCCCGAGCGTGAAGCGCTGCAGGCCTTTTTTGATCAAAGTCAGAACTGCGTGTCGGGAACGGTGCGACTCAAACTCTACAAAGGCAGCATTACCACGGTCGGGCGCAAGTCACCGCTTTCGCTCTACGATGAGAACATCGCTTCGATGGAAGGCGTGCAGAGTGATTACAATCCAGACGATGCCAGTGGATTTATCCGCCTCCAAGGCCTGCGCTTGCGTGCCCGTGCCAAGCATCAGGGCATTCCGCAGACTGGACCGGATCCGAAACTGGTTCGCGAGTAGCCGGAGCCCGTTGCTTCAGGATCCTGGGGCCGAAACGCCCTGTGGGAATTTTTCCAGGATCTTGAGGTCGAGTGGCTTGGTTTCCTGCCCAATGTAGAGCGTGCGGTGAGGGAATGGTATTTCGATGCCATTCTCGTCGAAGGCGTATTTAACCCGACGCAGGAATTCCCGTCCCACGGCCCATTGCTGAATGGGCTTGGTGCGAACACGGCCTTTGATGATGACTGCAGAGTCAGCGAACTTATCGACGCCGAAAATCTCTGGAACATCCAGCATTTTGGATTTAAAGGCCGGATCTTCGTACATTTCCTTACCCACTTCCTTCATTAATTCAATGACGCGATCGGTGTCCTCCTTGTAGGCAACACCAATGTCAAAGATGTATGCGGACCATTGGCTGGTCAGGTTGCTCATGGTGTTGACCGTGCCATTCGGGAAGATATGCACGGTTCCGCCCAGGTCTCTGAGAACGATTGTTCTGAAGTTGATACGCTCGACCAGGCCGCCGGTGCCATTGACAACGGCCACATCGCCGACACGGACCTGGTTTTCGAGGATGAAGAAAAAGCCGGCGATGACATCGCGAACCAAATTCTGGGCGCCAAAACCAACAGCCAGGCCGATGATCCCCGCACTGGCGATGATAGGGGCAATTTCGAGGCCGATTTCCCTCAGCGCGACCAATGAAACGGTTGTCCATATTCCGATCAGCGCTCCCTGGCGCAGCAGTCGCACAATCGTTTCCACCCTCTTTTCAGTTTCGCTGGGCGGCTCGCCTTCGGATTGGCTGTTCTTCAGCAAGCGGGACTTTAGTCGGTTCAGAAAGCGTTGTAGCACCACCATTGCCACCCACGCGAATACCAGAATCAGTGTGATACGCAGTGCGGTGACAATGACACTTTCCCATTCGAAGTTGGCGAAGTAGTCCGATACGATGTCCATTCAGTCAGTGATTGAATTAAATTTGAGTGTTAAAAGTCGACTGTATCACGCGTGTGTATATGGTGTCAAACGAGGGGAGCCGGAGAATGGGGAAGTGCGTTGGATTGGCCTCCGCGCTCGGGACGATCGCGGCTACGTGCTGCAGGTTCCGTAGGTGGCGCACGGCGCGGGAATGGGGAGTGCGATGGATTGGCTTCCGCGCTCGGGGCGATCGCGGCTACGGATTAAATTCTTGCCTTTAAAGGAATACTATAAAAACGTTACTTATGGTCGTGGAAATTGCGCTTTCTGAGTTGAGGTATCTGTGCCCTGGGGCTCCAGTTGATGTGACTTTGAAGACCTTGCCGCATTGGGAGCAGGAGGGAGTGTGTTACTTTTTGACGTTTTGCCTGGCGGATGCGTTTACTGGGGCTGCTGGTAGGTTTCGGAGGAATAAATCGGCAAGGCCTGATGATCTGCTTGCTGGTTTGGAGGATGATGTCCTGGACCGGGCGTATGGGGAATGCTTGTTGGCTAATCCGAACTGCGCCAAGGCGGTGATGGATACGCTTTGGGCGCAGGACCTGCGCAGCTATTTGCTTTTGGCTTGGTCGATCATGCCCAATCATGTGCATGTGCTGTTGCAGGCCTTTTCCGGCTTTCGGTTGAATCAAACCCTCACCACTTGGAAGCGCGTATCTGCCCGTTGCATCAACCGAGTCTGCCGGAATCGAGGCAAGCTGTGGCAGCGGGACTGTCACAATCGAATCGTGAGGGATTCAGCCGAATTGACCAATGTTGCACGTTACATCGATAACAATCCTACGAAAGCGGGATTGGAGAAACGATTTACGGGGACGCGTATTCGGATTGAATGAATAGAAAGGGGGTTGCGAACGAAGATGGTTGGTCGTAGGTGCGACGGTCCCCGGCGCACGGCGCGGGAATGGGGGAGTGCGATGGATTGGCTTCCGCGCTCGGGGCGATCGCGGCTACGTGGTGCGAACGAAGGCGGTTGGTCGTAGCTGCGACGGCCCCCGGCGCACGGCGCGGGAATGGGGGAGTGCGATGGGTTGGCTTTCCGCGCTCGGGGCGATCGCGGCTACGTGGTGCGAACGAAGGTGGTTGGTCGTAGGTGCGACGGCCCCGGCGCACGGCGCGGGAATGGGGAGTGAGATGGATTGGCTTCCGCGCTCGGGGCGATCGCGGCTACGTGGTGATGCCTCCTTTCACCTTTGCTGCCTTCGGGCTTGAAACTGTTCGCTAATTGGATCACTTCTCCTTCTTTATGAATATTGACGCAGACGTTCGCAATCAGATGGAAGAAATTACCCGCAGGGCTGGTTATCTGTGGAGGTATCTTTGACGTCCCGAAACGTCAAAAACAGATTGCGGAGCTTGAATCCAAGATGAGTCAGCCGGGCTTCTGGGATCGTCAGGAGCAGGCTAACAAGATCGTCACCGAGGTCAGCCACCTGAAGCAGTCGATCAATCCCTTGATGAAGTTCAAGAGCAAGGCGGAGGACCTCGAGGTCATGGCGGAGCTTGCGGAAGAAGCCGAGGGCGATGAAGGCGAGCAGGCGGCGGCGGAGATCCGTGACACGGCCAAAACGCTGATCAAGGAACTGGATGAACTTGAAATCCAGAGCTTCTTGACCGGTAAGATGGACCGCAACAACGCGATCCTCAGCATCAACATGGGGGCTGGCGGCACCGAGGCCTGTGACTGGGCGGAAATGTTGCTGCGGATGTACACTCGCTGGGCAGAGCGCAATGGCTTTCAGGTGGATGTGCTCGACCTCTCTCCTGGAGAAGAAGCGGGCATCAGTGGTGCCTCTATTCGCATCGCCGGGCCCAACGCATATGGCTACGCCCGCGCGGAGCGCGGGGTTCACCGCCTGGTAAGGATCAGCCCGTTTGATTCCAATGCGCGGCGACATACCTCCTTTTGCGCGGTGGACGTGGTTGCTGAGCTGGACGACGATATCGAGATTGAGGTTAAGGATGAGGACCTGCGGGTCGATACCTACCGCGCTTCGGGCAAGGGCGGTCAGCACGTCAATAAGACGGATTCGGCCGTGCGTATGACACACATCCCGACCGGCATTGTGGTCCAGTGCCAGAACGAGCGCTCGCAGCACAAGAACCGCGATTCGGCGATGAAGATGCTGAAGGCGCGTCTTTATGAAAAGCGCGAGGACGAAAAGCGCGCGGCGATGGAGAAGTTTTATGGCGAAAAGGGAGAAATCGGCTGGGGCAACCAGATCCGGTCCTACGTCTTCCAACCCTACCAGATGGTCAAGGACTTGCGCACCGGAGTGGAAACTTCGGGGGTACAGCAGGTGATGGACGGCGACCTGAACCGCTTTATTCACGCTTGGTTGCGGGCCGGAGGCCCGACCACGCGCAACAAGGAAATTCAGATCGAGGATTGATCTACCATGGCACCGTTTGCGTTGAGTCTGGAATCCCTGAAGTCGGCTTTTGCCGCGCAACAACTGTTTGAGGACAAGACCTGGCAGGTCTCGCCCGAGCCTTGGCCGCTGACCCCGGCCGAGCTCAAGGAGTTGCGGGCCATCGGCAAGGCTTGTCTGGAGTTCTATCAGGCCAACGAGCTGCTCTACCTGCGCTCAGTAGAGGGTAAAAACCTGCTGCGCAACCGCAAGTTTGAGGCACCCTGGGTGGCGGACTACCTGGACCGGGGCAAACCCGAGGCGCTGATCGCCTATGCGCGGCGCAAGGAGCTGCGGCGCAATGTGCCGGCGATTATTCGGCCTGACCTGCTGGTCACCGACGATGGTTTTGCCCTGACCGAAATGGATTCGGTTCCGGGCGGGATAGGGCTGACTGCGTATTTGAATCAATTGTACCGCGAAGCCGGCGATGTGATCGGCGCCGACGACTCGATGATCAGCGCCTTTTATGAGGTTCTGGCGGGCCTGAGGCCGGACGAAAGCGATCCCTTGATCGCCATCGTGGTGTCGGATGAAGCTTCGACTTACCGGCCGGAAATGGACTGGGTTGCCGAGGCTTTGCAGGCGCAGGGGCGGCGCGTCTATTGCCTGCACCCGGGCGACCTGTTTCCGCTGGGCGACACCCTTTGTGCCGACATCGATGGCAATCCGCAGGAAGTGCACGTGATCTATCGTTTCTGGGAATTGTTCGACCATGCCGAGATTCCGGTGGCGCAGACGATCATGGACCTGCAGGCCGAGGGCTCACCGCTGGTCGTATCGCCACCGATGCGGCCCTTTCAGGAGGAAAAGCTCAACCTGGCTTTGTTCCACCACCACCTGCTGGAGGATTTCTGGCGCGAGAACCTGAGCAAACCCAGCTACAAATTGCTCAAGCGCATCGTCCCAAACGGCTGGATCATGGACCCCGTCGACCTTCCGCCCAACGCGGTGCTCGATGCTCCCTGGGTTGGAGGAAAACCCATTACCCACTGGGAGCAGCTCGCCGATGCCTCGCAACGCGAGCGCAACCTAATCCTCAAGCTCAGCGGCTTTCACGAGAATGCCTGGGGCGCACGCAGTGTATTGCTGGGCAGCGACGCCTCCCGCGACGAGTGGCGCGAGGGCATTCGCGAGGCAACTGCCGATGCGGATAAAAACCTCTACATCCTGCAGGACTACCGCAAACCCGCCCGGCGCAAGCATCCGGTGTTTGATGCCGATGGCGAGTTGCGCCATCCGCATGGGCGTGTGCGGCTGTGCCCTTACTATTTTATTCAGGGCGATGAAGCACGCATGGAGGGTATCCTGGCAACGGTCTGCCCCGCCGACAAAAAGATCATCCATGGCATGCGCGATGCCGCCTTGCTACCCAGCATGGTGCGCGCGGCCGAAACCGGGGAGTCGTGACGGCGCCCGGTCCTCAGATCCATGTGATGGATTTCGAGGGCAATCCGCGCATCGGCGTGATTGAGCTCGGCGTGGTCACTTTGTCTGCCAGCGAAATCGTTACCACACACACACGATTTTGTCGACCAGACGGCCCCATTCCGCCCGCAGAATCGCGGATTCACCAGATTTCGCAGGGTATGGTGGCTGACAGCGAGCCCTTTGCCGCCGATTACCAGACCTTTGTTCAGCTCCGCCGTAGCGGTATCTTCGCCGCCCACAACGCCACCGTCGAAGCGAACTTGCTGCGCGGCCAGTGGCCCAGTCCACCCTTGGTCCCCGACTGGTCTTGCCCCGGCCAGAGCAGCGCGGACTGGGGCCCCTGGATCGACACCCTGAAGGTTTACCGCAACTTGTATCCTGGGCTCGGCGACTACGGCCTGCAATCCCTCATCCAGACCTTTCAGCTCAACGAGCGCTTGCAGGCGCTCGCTGAAATCCATTGTCCAGCCAATCGACGCCAGCCCCACGCCGCCCTGTATGACAGCCTTGCGTCTGCCCTCCTGCTCGATCACCTGTGGCGCGAAGGAACGGTGTCGCCAACCGACAGTCAGCGTCTGCTGGAATGGAGCGGCTTAAGGTTGGATCGGGAGCTTTGGTAGGCTATCGAAGCGATTGTAAAAAGGCAGGTAGACTTACTGTAAGGGCAGCCTCGCCGAGGGTGCCGCTTCCCTACCCAGGATTCTCGACCGGTTTGTCTGACCGATCCCGCTACCACGGACGAGGCATTCACCCTCTGGTGACGGCCCATCCATCAAAAAAATCAACCGTCGGCAAATTAGTGCTTCTTAATTACTGGTTTAGCTTCTATTATACAACATCTTGGAATATGGATGCATTCGGATATTCCCTTTACGTCGTAAGGAAGGCTAATTATCCCAAAGGGGCTTAATTAGGAATGCATGTTCCTTATCTTTATTACCTTATCAGATAAATGAGTTCGCTTGGAAAAAAATACTTAATGGCCCTGTCCGGATTGATCTTGGTCGGATTTGTGATCGGGCACATGATCGGCAATTTGCAGATGTTTCTGCATCCCGATTGGATCAATGAATACGCTTACAAGCTGCAGACCCTGCCTTATGGAATGCTGTGGGTTGTACGCCTGGTCCTGTTGCTTGCGGTGATTGTGCACATTGTCACGGCGGTTATGCTCGTGATTGAGAATAAGAAGGCGCGGCCGCAGCAATACGCAGTCAAGAAGCCTTTCCAGGCGAGTTTTGCCAGCATGACCATGCGTTACACAGGATTGATCCTGCTCGCGTTCATAGTGTTTCACATTTTGCACTACACGGTGCAGAGTGTGCACCCTGAGTTTCAGGAGTTGAGGACGGAGTTGCAGGACGTGGGCACCATTCACGGTGTTTATGACAAGCTGGCAGCGGTGGGCAAAACCGAGGTGCACGATGTTTACAGCATGGTCGCGATCGGTTTCAGTGCCCAGTATTGGTATGTGTCGCTGTTCTATATCATTAGTATGGTGCTGTTGGCCTTCCACCTCAGCCACGGTATTAGTAGCATGTTCCAGAGCCTTGGATTCCGCAACAGTGTCTGGCGCCGGCGCCTCGACAAGGCTGCCGTGGTGATTGCCTGGGCCTTGTTTGTCGGCTTCACCTCGATACCGGTTGCCGTTCTGCTCGGCCTCATCACACCCACCCAATCGTAATTGCGTCATGAATTTAGATCCAAAAATTCCCGAAGGACCGCTGGCTGAAAAGTGGACCAAAGCCAAATTTAAGAACAAGCTGATAAACCCGGCCAACAAGCGGAAGTACTCCGTAATCGTGGTCGGTTCCGGCCTCGCCGGCGGCGCTGCCGCCGCGACGCTCGGCGAGCTGGGCTATCAGGTAAAGTGCTTCTGCTATCAGGACAGCCCGCGCCGTGCGCACTCGATTGCCGCCCAGGGCGGTATCAATGCGGCAAAGAATTATCAGAACGACGGCGACAGCGTGCACCGCCTGTTCTACGACACCATCAAGGGGGGAGACTTTCGCAGCCGAGAGGCCAATGTCTACCGCTTGGCCGAAGTGTCGTCTGCCATCATCGACCAGTGCGTTGCCCAGGGAGTGCCATTCGCCCGCGAATACGGCGGCATGCTGGCGAACCGCTCATTCGGCGGTGCGCAGGTGAGCCGCACCTTTTACGCCCGTGGCCAGACCGGTCAGCAACTGTTGCTGGGAGCCTATTCCTCCCTCAGCCGTCAGATCGGCCTCGGCCAGGTCAAGATGTACAACCGCCATGAAATGCTCGATGTGGTGCTCGTCAACGGCGTTGCCAAGGGCATTATCACCCGCAACATGGTGAACGGCGACATCGAGCGCTGGGGCGCCGATGCGGTAGTGCTCGCGACCGGAGGTTATTCGACGGTCTTTTTCCTTTCGACCAACGCCGCGGGTTGCAACGTCACCGCTGCTTGGCGCGCCTTCAAAAAGGGTGCCGGATTTGCCAATCCCTGCTTCACGCAGATTCACCCAACCTGCATTCCGCAGGAGGGCGAACACCAGTCAAAGCTCACCCTGATGTCAGAGTCCCTGCGCAACGATGGTCGCGTGTGGGTACCGAAGACGGTTGAGGACGCCGAAAAGGTGCGTAGCGGCAAGGTCAAGCCTTCGCAGATTCCGGAAGAGGCCCGCGACTACATCCTTGAGCGCAAGTATCCGAGTTTTGGCAATCTGGCCCCGCGCGATATTTCCAGCCGCGCTGCCAAAGAAGTCTGCGACGAAGGCCGCGGTGTCGCCCCGACCGGTCGGGGTGTTTTCCTCGATTTCTGAAAAATTAGGGAAAGCCGACTAACCGGCAGCCGCAGCGCGTTCTCGCCCCGCGCACCTGCGGCCGGCGTGGCTGCGATACGTCGCCATGGCGCAGGAGACGATGAGACCACATACAATCAACGATGATTAATTTCTATTAAGTCTTGTCGGCTTTCATGAAGTTGCGTCGCCTGCCATCGGTCCGGCTG
>JBJHBN010000070.1:0-8259 GCA_050485505.1 Opitutales bacterium
CGATGAGACCAGCTGGCGGGCGGGCCTTGGGCTGCGATATCACTTCTGACGCAGGGGGTAATTCTCTTTAGTAGCCGACTCTTCCTGCTCCGCTTCTGTCTGTAGCACCACTGCTGGCTCGAGAGCAGCCAGCAGGGCCTGATCTCCGACTTGGAAGGCTGTGCGATTGTCGGTATGCACGGTCCACTCCCGATCCGGAAAACGGACTTGGTAGGTGATGTCATGACCCTTAAAGGCGCGTCCTACCACATGCCCGGAAGGACGCTTCGCTTTGGGGTCCGGCGGGATCAGTGTCAGGTGCTCGGGTCGCAGGGAGACCTGAACCTTGCCCCAAGCCGTGCGGTTAAGGCGCAGGCGCCCCAGTGGAGTTTCAGCCATGCAGCCGGTGGCTTTGCCTTCGATTAAATTGGTTCGACCCAGAAAACGGGCAACGAATTCTGTGCGCGGCGTGTTGTAGACTTCTTCGGGGGTGCCGATTTGTTCGATTTTGCCATCCCGCATCACTGCCACTCGGTCTGCGAACGAAAGGGCTTCTTCCTGATCGTGGGTGACCAGAACGGTCGTCATTTTTGCCTGGTGAAGAAGGCTCCGGACTTCCGCCCGGGTGCTCTCCCGTAAAACAGGATCCAAACTGGAAAAAGGTTCATCCATTAGGATGAGATTTGGCTGTGTCACCAATGTTCGCGCAAGGGCCACGCGCTGTTGCTGACCACCAGACAGCGTCTGCGGCGCAGAGTCCTCGCAGTGCTCCAAACCGACCAAGGCGAGCACTGCCTTGGCTCGTCTCAGCCTTTCCTTCTTATCGACCCCTTTGAGGCCGAACATGACGTTTTGAATCACGTTGAGGTGGGCAAACAGGGCGTAGTCTTGAAATACAATTCCAACGTTGCGTTGCTCGGGTGGGATGGTTTTAGCAGGCGATTCCACCTGCTGTCCATGCAGCCAAATTAAACCTTTGTCGGCCCTCTCAAAGCCGGCGATTAGCCTTAGAGTAGTCGTTTTCCCACAGCCACTTGGCCCAAGCAGCGCAAAAATCTCGCCCGCATGCACCTCAAGGTCGATCGAGTCGACCGCCGGGTAGCGACCATTGGCGAACTTCTTGGCTAACTGGGTGATTGTGAGCAGAGCTTCCATCAGAGACGTTTTTCCCTTAACATCAGAAAACCGACAAAGAATAGCGAAAACAGCAAAAGTGCAAGCGCGTGGGGCGCTGCTTCCGCATACATGCCTTCATTAGACAGGTCCCAAATATTCACGGCCAGTGGACTGAATCCCCAGGGAGATAGGATATAGGTGATGGGCAACTCTTTCATCACCGAAAGGAACACAAAGGCAATTCCGGCTATTAGCCCTTTGAATAGCAGAGGAAATGTGGCCCGGAAGAAGGCAGTGAAGGGATTGCAGCCAAGCGAACGAGCCGCTTCCTCCAAGCGGGGCGAGGCTTGGTAGAGGGCACTGCGGATGGGGCCCATACACTCGGCAAGAAAGTGCAGAGCGTAAATCGCCACCAGCAAAAACAGAGTCTGATAGAGGAAGGGAAGTAGGTAGAGCGATAAAAATGCAGCAGACAACGCCAGCGCGAGTGGTGGCATCGCATAACCGAAATAGGCGGTGCGCTCCAGACCCCGGCTTATTCCTGATGGATACCTCACGCCTAGGTAGGCGAGAGGGAGAGCCGCCGCACCGGCAAGAAAGGATGCCGGAATAGCAACCGTCAATGAATCACCCACTGCACTCGCAACACGGCCGATTTCATTGACCGGTGGAAATTCGATAAGCCAGAAGACGATGGCGAAAAGGGGGGCGAGCAGCGAGACGGAGATGACGACGGCCACAAAAGGTCCCGCAAGCCAGCGGGTCCAGCCAAGCTTGTGCAATTGAGCGGCGCGTTTTGTACCTCCACCGACCCGGTAGAGGTTGACCTTGCCCAGCAGGCGTAGTTCGATCCACAGCAGCCCTGCCGTGATCAGGATCAATAGCAGAGCCAGCCCCGCTGCAGTTCGGCGGTCCATCAGGTTCTGGTATTGCACGAAGATGGCCTGACTGAAGGTCTCGTAACGCATCAGCGTGACCGACCCGAAATCTCCGAGTACATACAGGACAATGATCAGGCAGCCCGCCAGATAGCCTGGCCTGCACTGCGGAAGAATGACTTGAAAAAAAACTCCAGCGGGCCGACGGCCGAGACTGCGGGCCGCATCTTCCTGAGAAGGGTCCATGCCCAGCAAGGCTGAGCGCAGGTTTAGAAACAGGTAAGGGAAGGCGTAGAGACTGATGGCTATCAGGGCACCCCAGTAGCCTGAGATGCGCGGAAAACCCCAGCCTGTCAGTCGATTGATGATACCATAATCGCCCCCCAGGCTGAGCAATGCCCAAGCCATTATATAGCCCGGAATTGCGAGAGGAAGGATACAGAGCAGCGAAAGCAGGCGAGAGCGGGCAAGGGTGGTTCGGGTGGTCAACCAGGCGAGTGGAAAGGCGATGATTGTTGTGACCGCAATAACGCCGATGGTGAGGCGTGTGGTGTTCCAAAGCAGATCAAGGGTGCGTGGCCGCCAGAGAACCTCCATCAGCGAATCGATACCCCCTTCGAATGCCCGCCAAACCAGGTAGGCGATCGTGAAACTCAGGCAGAAAGCAACCACGCCCGCCGGTAATACAAAATACCAAGGCGGACGGTTGGAAATGGTTTTCCAATTTGCCTGTGACACAAGAAGAGAGGATTCAGAGTAGATTTACCTCGCGCAAGAGCCGAATGGTTCCCTGGAGGTCCTCCAGGCTGTCGAGGGAGATTTCTGGTCGAATTGCCTGCAATTCAGTGGGTGTTGCCATGCCTGGCAGTGGTTCGATATCCTCCCGGACAGGGTATTCGAAAACTTTTTCGCTGAAATACTGCTGCGCCTCGCGGTCGAGCAGGAAACGGATAAAGCGCTTGGCTTCTTCGCCGTTGCGACTGGTCGCTAGCAGCCCGATTCCCGCATAGTTCACCAGGTTCCCGGTCGAATCCGCAGCGAAGAACTGCTGCGCTACCGGGAAGTTTGGATCCCGCTCCTGGAAGCGGTAGAGGTAATAATGGTTGGTGATGGCCATATCGATCTCGCCGGCGGCAATTGCCTGCAGGAGAGAGGAATTGTTTGGATAGGCTTGGGTGTTGTTGTCGCGCATCTGGATCAGCCATTCCCTGGTTGCCTCCTCGCCATCGAGCAGGCGCATGGCGGTGATGAAACTTTGAAAGGATCCGTTGGAGGGTGCCCAGCCAACGCGGCCACGCCACCTCGACTCGGTGAGCCCCTGAAGACTGTCGGGAAGGGCCTTGGCGTCCAGCCGTGTGCTTGAGTAGGTCAATACGCGGGCGCGTCCACTGGTGGCTACCCAATTGCCGTTTTCATTGCGTAAAGCCGGATCAAGCGGGTCTGTCAGTTCCGAGGGGAGTTGCTGCAGAAGTCCGCTGATGCTACCCAAGGCACCTGCATCTTGCGCCCAAAACAGGTCTGCGCGGGAGCGCCGGCCTTCCTCCTGCAGCGCAATTGCCAATTGCGGAGTGCCGCCGAAACGCGCAAGCACACGGATACCGGTTTCCGCTTCAAAAGCTTCAATGATCGGGTCTACGAGAGCCTTGCTGCGCCCGGAATACAGGATCAGCTCCTGCGCGGTCAGTGGCAAAGCCAACAGCAGCCCAGCGCTGGCCAACAGCACGCGAATGGATCCAATGGTTTTGAAGATAAACGGAAAGCCCAATTGCATACTAATTGACATTGGGTCTCATTCTTACGGCGTCAACTATTCAGTGCAGCTTTTAGCGTCGTCGGCTTACATCAGACTCTTGTCATTTTCCGCTTTGAAGAAAATAGCGATGAGGATTACCACAAATATGCAGATCACCCCGGAAATGAAATAGATCATCAGCAGGTCTGGATAGCGCTCTGCCATGCTGCCTGCCCATAGGCTGCCGACGATGCGGGGAGCGCCGACGATTACCATGGTGAATAGACCCTGAATTGAATTGCGAAAGCGATCTCCGGCAATGCTGTTGAGGTAGAGCACGGGGCCGACATGGATGGCGATGATGATCGGTCCGTGGAGAATCTGGGTGATAATGGCCATCTCCGGGGTTGGAAAGGCAGCAAGGGTAAGCATCCTGAGGGTGGTGGAGGCCATGCCGATGATTAGGATCCACTTTAAGCCAATCGTTTTCATCGCCCAGCCCAGACCCAGGAGAAAAAAGATTTCCAGAAATGCGCCGATGTTGAAAACCAGACCGGCCACTTGATCGCTGAAACCAACGGTTCGGGTTAGGTAAATCGGGTAAAATGCCATGTAGGCAGTGGTGGCGCCGTGTGCAAGGAATAGCGCAATGCAGAAGGCAAGGGTCCGCCCCCGAAAGAGCACTGTAGCGGCTTCCATTGTGGGCAGCTTGCGTTTGGGTTGGTCCTTTGTCGGGACCGCGTCTGCATCTTTGGCGCCGGGATGGAAAGTTGGAAGGCGGCGGGTGTTGAGAAAACTCAAGACCGCAAAGGCCGCAGTGGAGTAGAGGATGATGCCGACGCTGAAGCCTGATTCAATCAGGACGTAGATGACAAGGCTGGGAATGATGAAGCCAACGGTTCCCCATATGCGGATTTGGTGATAAGGGGTGGTCGACTGCCCTTTTTCCAGACGCTGTTTTTGCACAGTGAAGTTCATGCCGTCGAGCAGCGGCAGCACCGAAACAAAGAGAAATACGTGGATCCCAAAAAACACGAAAGCTGCCCAGGGCGCCGCGAAATAGGCCATCGCCAGCATACAGACCGTGCTGCAGAGGAAGATCGTTCCGAGCAACTGACGACCGCTGATTTTGGTGTCCGCGATCGCCGTCATGACTACCGGCGAAAGGACAACTGAAACAGCCGCACCGGCCAATAGTAGGCCGATGGTTGAGTCGCTGATGCCTAGCTCCTTGTTGAGGTAAATCGTCAGGTAGGGCATCAGCGATCCCATGATCGCGTACGAAAAAAGGAACTGGAAGCGAACCGGAAGAAAGTTCCTCAGCCAGTGAAAGAAGTTGCCTGGAGTCATTCGGTGTTGGAATAAAAAAACGCCCCGGAGACTGGCTCACGGGCCGTGCGTTCGTAAACCGATAGTTTATGGACCGATTTTCGCTTCTGTCAAAGGGAAGGGTGAATTGGTTCACGAACCAAGGCAGGGCGTCCTCACCGAGGGCGCCGCGATGCATCCATATACTGTTTTCCCTTTCCTTCTTCTGAAATCTATTTTGTCTCGTGCACAGATATGGATCGTCCGCCTTTCAGTGAATGGGACCAACAGTTGGCGCAACTAGCGTCTGCGCAGGGATTTCAACGCACCGAGCTGGTCCACCTCTCGGCTGGGCCCTTGCTCGCCTACAGCAGGGACGCGGTCAGTGCCACCGATGCGCGATCGGTTTACCTTTCTGCCGGTATTCACGGGGATGAGCCGGCGGGACCACTGGCTATGGTCGAGCTGATGCGGTCCGGCCTTTTCAGGGAGGGTATAAATTGGACAATTCTGCCGTTGATGAATCCGGCCGGATGGCAAAGCGGTCTGCGGGAGAATGCGGAAGGGGTCGACCTCAACCGCGATTTTTTTGCCTTTACTGCCCGCGAGACCCAGGCGCTGGTGCAATGGATTCCACGGCGGGCACCATTTGACCTTTACCTTTCCCTGCATGAGGACTGGGAGTCGACTGGCTTCTACCTCTACGAAATCAACGCCTGTGGGGCATCTTCGTTGTCGGCTGCCATCCTGCAATCGGTGGCGCAAGTCGTTCCGATCGAGCCCCAGGGCATTGTCGATGGACACAAACTCTGCGCCCCTGGCTTGATCCTGCATCCGCCACGACCAGATGAACCAGAGGGTTGGCCGGAGGCGATCTTCCATGCGGACCTCTATTCACTGCACTCCTACACATTTGAGACTCCCAGCAGTTTGCCGATGGATCAGCGCATCGCTGCCCATGTCGCTGCAGTCAAAGCGGCGGTTAAGAGCCTGGTTTGAGGTGCTCAGTCCCGATCAGTGGTGGCCGTTTGGCCTTTGCCCGCAGTCCATTGATGGCCTTGGCTACCTTGGGGTTTTTCAGGATTCTCGCCTCCAGTTTGCGCTTCCCTGGAAAGTTCAGCAGCGACAAGCCGACCAGAATCGACAACACCCCTTGGCCGGGTGTCACCAGCATGACCAGTCCGGCCACCAGGAACACAGCGCCCAACAGGTTTTTCAGCAGAATCAATGGCCAACCGATCAGAGGCGTTTGCTTGAACAGCGGACTCTCCCGCTGCAGGTAATCGGCAGGCAAGTAAATGATGACAAGCGGCACAACAATCAGACTGCCGAAAAAGAACAGCAGGGACCCACCTGCCAGCCACCATTGCCACTGTTCTACCCATTCGATCATTGCACGCTTCAGGTTCGTTCAGCGGCTTCGGACTTTCAAGCGGATTTGACTAATTTCTCAAGCAGTGGCACGATCTTGAGTCTTCATGACTCGATGCCCTGAATCTTGCTTTAAGACACTGTGTTTGATTGCGGTGTCTATTTCTGCCTGCTTCCAATGGCCTTTGGCTGCTGGGGCGTCACTGGAAGAGCTCTCACTGAATGAGGTTTGGGAGCGTGCCGGGGCACTGGAGCCCGGCTTTCGTGCCCAGCAGGAGCTGGATGCTGGCGTTGAAGCTGAGTGGCAAGCCCTCCGCAGGCAGCGATATCCCAGCTTGAGTATTGCCGCGACTGCGGATCACGGCCAACGGGTCCGGCCGGGCGAGGAACGGGATCAGGGCATCAGCAGCCGGGGCGAGGTCTTGGCCAGGGGGAGTTGGGTCTTTGCGGAAAGTGGCAGGGCATCCCGGGAGGCAGTCGTGGCTCAGCGCAGAGAGGTGTTGCAGCGCGATGCGCAGGTTTTCGATACGGAATTCCGCGCGGAACTTGCACGAATTTATGTGGAGGCATCCTTGACCGAAGCGCGTTTCGACCATGCACAGGACCTGCTCAAGCGCTTGCGGAGTCAGGAGGCCCATGTGAGGGCTCGGGTCGCTGCCGGAGTGGAGCCGCAAGAAAGTTCGTATACGGTCGAATTGCTGCTGCGTGAGCAAGAAGCAATCGCCAACGAAATCGCCAGCGAAAGGGCGCTCATGCGGCGTGAACTGTCGGCTTTTGTCGGAGCGCCCATCCGCCCCAGTGCCCTTGTATTGAGCACAGAACCGGCTGGTGAGCCCGATTCGCAGGGACAGAGTCCGCAGGTCACCTGGTTGCGGGCCGAAGCGGAGGAGCGATTGTTGCAGGCCGCGAGTCTGCGCGATCAAGACCGCTGGAGCATTGAGTTGTTTGGTGTTGGCGGACCTTACTTTTCGAGAGCTTTTGAAAACCGTTCGGCCAAATCGGAGTTTTATGTGGGATTGGGGGCGAGTTGGAATCCGGACTTCGCGGGTGTCAGTCGCTATGAAGCTTTGGCCGAACAACGGCGGGCGCGAGCCGATTTGGCACGGGCCGATAGCGAATCCCGGCGTATGGACCGTTTGCGGGAACGCTTGCAGGGCCATCTGCTCCAATTGGCGGAGCGCGAGGGGAGACTCGCCGAACAGCAGGGCCAGATGATGCGCCAGTTGGCTGTTGAGGAACTGCGGTGGAAGGAGGGGGTTGGATCCTGGCAGGCCTTGTTGGATGCGCATCGAGCTTCCTATGATTTGGAGTTGGATCGCATCGATCTCCAGCAGCAACGGGCGCTTGTCCGGATTCAACTAGCGGAAACAGCCGGGGCTCTGGACGCATTGCCTGAATGGCTTGGACAAGAGTGACTGTCATCGGGAATTTGAATGAAGCAGAATCATTACATTAAATATCTATACCGTTTGACGGCCGCGGGCGTTGTTTTGGTCGGCGGTTGCTCCAAAGCGGACAGCGGTACGGCAGCTAGCCCCTCATCAAGTGATCCAGAGGTGGAACTCTGGGCCATTGCAACTGAATCCATACAAGTGCAGCGACAGTGGCTGGGAAGTTTGGAACCCTTGCGGATCCTGACACTCCAGGCACCGATTGCAGGGCGCATCGACCGGATTCTGGCAACTGAGGGTGAGCGCGTCGATGCCGGCGAGGCTTTGCTGGAAATGGGCGGAAGTGCCGCCGGCGCGCGTCGTCAGGTTTTGCGGGAGCGCGAAAAACAACTACAGGAAGAGTTGGAGCGATGGCAACGTCTGGAGTCCGCTGGTGCGGCCGGCCCGGCGGAATTGAGCGAAGCGAAAATGCGCTACCTGGAGG
>JBJHBN010000071.1:0-8248 GCA_050485505.1 Opitutales bacterium
GTGTGTGGCCGAATGGGACTTTCACTGCTGGTCACCGCGGACAGTGACAATGCCAAACTGTTGAACATAGATCCTGCAACCACAAGCGATAGCAGAAATTTCATTTTCATAATTTGCATAAATCAACAAACCTTAGGGTTCCAGACCATCGAGAAAGCCCGTTTCAACCTTGTAGAAGCGAACGTCGTCCTGCTCATCATAGTCAGCATCCACAACTGAAAGCCAACCCAGCAGGTCTTCAGGAAGGCCCACTTCGGACGAATCAAAAAGCAACGTATCCCATTCAAGCAAGTCCTCCGATAGGACAACCCGGTAACGCAGATCCACGCGGCTCTTTCGGTAGAAAAAACTTACTTCTGGCAGCCCGTCGCGCATCCCAACCGTCGGCAACAGGCCCGAGGGATCCTCATCCCAAGAAAGCCCAAGTGCGTATCGCTGCAGATTGCTAATACCATCACCCAAGGGTGTTGCGTGGGGGCCCGAGATCGCTGGATCATCTTGATCGGCCGGATCCGGGAACTGGATGTCACGCCACTCGGTGTAGTTAGTTTCTGGTTCTGAGATCGTGACTCCAATCGATTTTCCTTGAACGTATCCATCATCGAATAGGGCTTCGCCTTCACCTACGAGTAGTACCGCGTCCGTTGAACGCGCCCAAGTCTTTCCCCTGAACTCATGATTACCACTTTCATCGGGCAAATACACCCGGACTTCATTTGTGTTTAAAAACCCCTCCAGATCGGCCGAGACAGGGACAAAAAGTCCACCCCAATAAGTAACCGTCCCCGAACTCCCGGTCCCCAGTGAATCGTCGGCGACATAAAGGGAAATAGATCCAACATTCACAGGCAAAGCGTCGACCCGCAGAACGGCGTTGTTCATTCCCGGTATATCCAGCTGCGAGACAGAACCGGACTCCCTCAAAATATAGGAATGAAACAATCCGTCCACATCCGCCGCGTGCAGGGTTCCGGAATCCAATATCAGGTCGCCCGATCCACTGAGTGCACCCACCTTGCCGTTACCGGTAATAACTCCTGAAGCCCCTGCGGAAACAGCAGACCCGAGACTCCCGTTGATTTGCAAACGCCCGTTCGCAACCGAAATAGGCCCCGTATAGCTACTCTGCCCACCGCTAAGAACCAGGGTTCCACCGCCGCTCTTACTGAAGCCAAATGCTCCGCTCAGCCTTCCTGTCAATTCAAGTGTATTGCGAGTCCCATCGACATGAATAGACGCCGGATCGGTGAATTCCACCGCATTCGTCAAGATCGCAAGATTGTCATTCACGCCCGGATCATAGCGCAAGGCACCGAGCAATCCACGTTGCTCGCCGGCTGGAAGCCCAGAATCGATACCCCCACCGCCCAAAGCAATCGGGCCACCAAAACTATACAGTCGCGTATCGTTGCCTCCGCTACCGGAGATCAGCCTCAATTGGCCACCATCGACCACTGAAATACCGCTGGAAAAGCGCGTCGTCGACGGTTCGGTTATTTGCAGTGCGCCCTCATGAATAGCAATCGCCCCCGTAAAGTGCTTATGAGTCCCGGTGAGGGAAGCGCGCCCGGGCCCTGTCTTCACTAGCCCTCCAGGACCAAACCAGCCCTGCCGAAGACGCAAGGCGCCGTGATCCGGGTCACCATCCGGATTCTGGACATCCAAAACAAGGTCGCTGTTCAGGAAAACGCCAGCATCGACCTCAAATTCAACAAACCCTGTGCCGGTGCCATGCACTTCAATGCGTGCGTTCCCGGATGAGCGGGCAAAGGTCAGGGTGTTGCCCGAATCCCGGTCACGGATGCGGTTACGCACTTCAGAATCGCCCTGATCGAAACGGATCTGGCCTACCGTCACTGGACTACGGATATCAATATTGCGGTTGGATTCCGGACTCGGAGCAGCAATGTTTGCGGTCGTGTCAATCCCATTAGGAAAATCGCCCTCATCCCAGTTACTACCTTCAGTCCAGTCCGCGCCTTCTCCGGGAAGAAAGGTAAATGCCCCTTCCGGGAAAAAGCTGGCCTCTGTCAGTGCGCTCCAGGTGTCTCCATCCAATGTTCGTGCCCTCACAAGCATCGACCCTTGTAAACTGAGTGCGGACGAATAGCTCTCCGCTGAAGGGGACACCTCGCCCGTTCCAAAAACACGCGGATCGGAACCGTCTGTAGTGAAATAAACAATACCGCTGCCATTCGGATTTTCGATCACCAACGAACCGCCGGAAGCGAATCCACCCCCATGCTGAGCAAAATCAGGAGCATCAACAGAGGGATACAGGCCCGCATCACGCAGCTGACCAATCAAAACCTCAGTACGGTTAGGCAAGTAATCCTCCAAGAGATATTCAAGCGCCGGATCCCAATGGGATTCAACCCCGTAATAATAAGAGGGAGACCGACGTTCTCGGATTTCAGTGCGATAGGCACCCCAGCGAGCCTCCTCCGCAAAAATAGCCGGCCTGGCCCTCTCGGCTACACTGGCAAAATCCGGGACTGTCACCTCAGGCGTCAAGGCACCGCCATTGAACAAATGCTTCCGCACACGATCGGCGAATCTCAAACGAAACTCCTCATTGAAGCGAAGCACGCCAAAAAAGCTTGGAGGATCCCCCATTACGCGGAGAGGATCCCATGCATTTTCAACGACATTATGATCCAATCCTTCAAACGAGCGCTCGGAATCCCAAGTGATGTGATAAACCCTGCCATCTTCCCTGTTGCGAACTGCAGTCCAATTGTTCCGCGGCCAGTCCTGATTTCCTGAAAACATCTGGATCAGATTGTAATCGATAAAGTGATCCACATCCAAATAGTCCTGAAGCGCCAGATAGTTTTCGTTGTCCGCCACGCCTGAAAAGACGGCAGCCTCGATCTCCGCACGCCAGCGATCCCAATCGCCATCACGCATACCCCTCCAGCCAAGCGCATCGTAATCCTCCCGCTCTCCCCCCATATTACTGGCCGCCCACGCGGCATCCGGACGCTCGGCCAAGGTATATAATCCCCAGTACATGCCATTCAGGAACAAATGCACATGACGACCGTGTGAGCCAATGCCACTCATGGCGATCTGGCGATCCTTCAACCATTGATCGACCAAATAGAGGCCAAACTGAGGCGCTTCACGCTGTTCGGATGCCCAGTGCAACCAGGAGTTGTTGTACTCCGCACGAAAAATCAGGGTATTGTAATCGTCGATAGTACTTCCAACGCTACCCAACACGGGCTGGTTCAAGCGACCTTCATTGCCGTAATCACGCTTGAACAGCACACGAAATGACTTTTTCGGAGTGCTGTCCACACCCCGGCTTCCAGCTCCCTGGATACGCAACCCAACTCCCACCTCGAACTCTTCACCTGAAGTTGGATCCAACCACTCCATGGACGCCGCCTTCTCCCACTGCTCGCCATGATCGGCCACCCGACGAGTGGGATTCGAATAGATTCCATCACTACCAAACAGGTCGTCCTTGGGCACCACAATAGACACCGAAGGGATGTGTTTCAGCGCTTCCCGCATGCGCTCCTCATACCCTGGAAGATCCATTACCGCCGGACTCATTCCATAACTGACATGATCGAAATTCCCCCAGTCCCAACTCGATGGATAACCTTCAGGAGCCTCAAAATTACGGGCAATGACATCATCCAGAAACAAATAAGTGGAAGTGGTAACGCCCTGCGCTGACACCGTATTTTCCCTTTCTGCTACCGCCCGTACAACCGTCGACGATTCAATGGAGATAGGGTCCGTATAAATCATACCCGAATCCACATCCGGTTTACTTCCGTCCAACGTATAGTAGATGGACACATTGGGATCCGGATGACTGATGACCAAATCAAATGCAGCCTCATAGAACCCCCGCCGGTGTGAAAACTCAGGTGCCTCCAACAAGATCTCCGTCGCCGGAGAGGTATTGGGCTGCAAAGGAGTGGGTTCATCAAAGTAAACAAGATCAGCACCTCCATCCGGATACCGCCCATACGAAACATCACGTGGAATAGGCACTGCGGGTACCATATCGACAGTTGTTCCATCCGGCTGCGTCAAAATAATCGGTTCGCCGTCCGCACTGATCGAAAAACTGGCATGTAGACTATCAGGCCCTGCTCGGTCCTTACCTGAAGCCCAGATCAACAGGCGCCCCTGCGCAGGAATGACGGCCGAACCAATGCTCCACTTAAAGGGATTATCCACCCGGTCGGAGAAGCCCCACCCAGAAAGATCAACTGCCGACGAACCGGGATTGTACAGCTCCACCCAATCAGAAAAATCCCCGTCCTCATCAGCCACAGTGCTCCCATTCGAAGCCATGATCTCGTTGATAACTACGGCCTGTCCATACACCGGCGAAGACAGAATCAACCCAGCGAAGATCAAGCGCAAACAGACGCGTGCACAGTACAAAGAAGAAGAACAGAGGGTAATTTTCATGAAATAGAGGTAGGTTATTTATTAGCCCTGACTAAGGGATGAAAACGGAAAAGAACCATAAGCCTGAATTAATTTCAAATGAAATTTATTATATTTAATTTATTTCATTTATTTTCATAAAGGAGATCGCGAAATTCCGGCTGCGGACCCGCAGTTCGACGAATCTCATCTGGAGCATGAGGACCAGTCCGCTTCCAAACGTTGTTAGCGCCTGTGCGGTTGGTGGAAAATTTTACGGACTCCGTCCAGTTATCCTTAACCACGAAATGGTCGGAACCCTCATCCAGATAAATATACGACCAGTGATGTGGGTCGTGAACATAAGAGGGACGGCAAATACTGTGTACGCTGTTGCGCGTAATAGACGACCCCGGCTGAGATGAGAGCGTGTAGATCCCAGCCGTATCATACATGTGCTTGCCATAGTGATGAACGTGATTAGCTCGGACATGATTGCCCTCAAGCGCGCTTTCCTCGGAAACCCAGCCCCAGCCGAGACTGATTCCCGTATAGGACACATCACTGATCTCATTGTATTCGATCACCACATTACTGACGAACCCAGCAATAATTCCGACGCAGCCCCAATCGGTATTGGCAACATCAGTCAACAGGTTGTTGGCAATAACTTCATCCCGACACAACTCCCGCCGATCCTTCGGATTATAAGGGAGATGAGTCTCAACACCCTCTTCCTGAAACGCTCCCATCACGATTCCGTTACCGCCAATGTCGCGAAAGGTGTTACCCTCGATTCGGTTGCCGCGCGTCGCACGCACAAAATCCAAACCAGCCGATGCCAAATGAGTGAAATGACAGCGCTCAAATCCTGAATCAAGCAAGCCTTCCACTTCTACCGCGGCGGGCTTGCGCCCTACCCAAGCCTGATTACATAAGGTGTCACTCCCCGGCGTACCACGCTCCGGCAACAGCGAGTAGCCCTCATACATATAAAAACCCGCCTGCAAAGGCACATGCCCATAATACGCAGGCCGCATCCAGGTTGTATGGGAAAATTCGATCCCTTGGAAAAGCACATTCGAGACAGGCCGATCCACCGTCCCAGCCACTCGCAACAGGGTCTCCAAATGCGGAGCGACTACTTCGATTCGGTCCATCCGCTCCCCATCCCGCGGCCAGTAATACACCTGGCCCGAATCGGGATCCTGATACCACTCCCCAGGTCTGGTAAGAAGCTGCATGGAATTCGTCAGGTAGTAAGGCGAATCATTGCCCTGCCCACGCATCCATACAAATGGCCATGGCTTCTCAAACTGCAGTCGGCTTTCAGGCTCATGAAAAGTCAGGCGCGCACGGTCTCCGACAATGTCCAGGGTTTTCACCCGCAGAATGGCAATGGCCCACATTTGGTGCACAACCATTTCCAGATAGCCCGGACCCGCCTCCCAATCTCCTTCAGGCGCAGGTATCCAGGCCTCCCGCTTATCCCGGTCCCATACCAGAATCTCATTCATTTCAGCACCATAGCTATCCCTGGCACGGTCAGCCCTCCGGCCATCGACCCACATGTCGCGAAACTCAAGCCGTCGCGGCCCAACCCGGGGCGCTTCCGCCACCCAAACTTTACCCTGCGCAGCCTCTGGCAATCCGTCCTCCGCCTTCGCAATCCGCCAACCCGTTACCGGAACACCCCCGCTCAACCTAGCCGTCTCCCCTTTGGCCGACCTGAAGACAGTCGAAGAGCCCTTCTCACCCGAATCTTCCGGACGAACCAACAGAGGCTCAAGAAGCCTATAAGTCCCTCCACGCAAAACCACATGCACCCCCTCCTCAACAGAAGGATCCTGCAACCGGCGAAGCTCACGAGCCTTGCGCTGGGCTAGATCTACCGAAGCCAGAGGTGCCTCGTAAGTACCGGCATTTTGATCGGATCCATCCGGTGCGACCCAGATTTCCGCAGGCGCTGCCGCTGAGGCGAGCGTCCCGGCCCAATACACAGCGATAGAACAAAGGAGCAAACATTGCACAAAAGGTATCATCAGAAAAACAAAATCGATTTGAATTGAAAAGCAAGACAACAACCATCTAAGTTCATTTGAATTTCATCAATAAAATTCGTCTTTCATTAGCCATAATTTTCTGTATAAACTACAGCCTTCAGTTGCAAAAAGCATACCCTAAACACCCCCAAGACACCATCAAAAGAATCCTTACATAATGACATAATAGATTGATTTTAAACACCTTATATAAAAAACAAAAGGCTCGACCCGAAATCTATCCCATACCCCCTCAGCAAGAACCGGATCCCGACCCCAAAAACAACCCGACGCCCGATCCACACTCCATTCCGAAGAACTACATAATCCTTCTATTTCAAAATATATTTCATGAATAAAAAGCCTACAACTCTTGGTGTTCTGTTCGGCAACCGGGACTTTTTTCCGGATAAACTCGTCGAGGAAGCCCGCAACGACTTCGAAAGACTCTTTGCCGATAATGGCATAGAGACGGTCATGCTCGACACCACCGACTCCAAACTCGGCGGTGTCGAGACACACGCCGAGGCACGTGCCTGTGCACAACTTTTCTCAGACAACCGCGACCAAATCGACGGCATTCTGGTTGTGCTGCCAAATTTCGGTGACGAAAAAGGTGTCACCGAGGCGATAAAGCGTTCCGGACTAAAAGTACCCGTGTTAGTGCAGGCCTACCCGGACGATTTGGATAGGCTCGATGTAATCCGGCGACGGGATGCCTATTGTGGCAAAATATCGGTCTGCAACAACCTGCGCCAGGCGGGAATCCACTACTCGCTAACCAGGCGTCACGTGGTGCGACCTGAGGATCCCACCTTCCTCCAGGATCTCAACCGTTTTATCGCAGTTTGCCGGGTCGTCAACGGTCTCAGCGGCGTGCGCCTCGGAGCCGTGGGAGCCCGTCCGGGCGCATTCAACACCGTACGCTATAGCGAGAAAATCCTCGAACGCAACGGCATCAGTGTGACCACGGTTGATCTATCTGAAATCCTTGGAGATGCCGCCAAAATAGCTGAGGACAACGAACGCCTAATCGGCAAAATCGACGATATCCGTTCTTACGCCGACACCTCGGCCGTGCCCTCCGACAAGCTTATTCAAATGGCCCGCCTTGGAGTGGTGCTGGATGATTTCATCTCCGCCAACCACCTCGATGCCACCGCCATCCAATGCTGGACTTCTGTTCAGGCCAATCACGGCTGCAATGTCTGCACCAGCATGAGTATGATGAGCGAGCAGCTGATGCCCAGCGCCTGTGAAGTAGACGTTACCGGCGTGCTCACCATGTACGCCATGCAGCTCGCCTCCGGCAGCCCGAGCGCCTTGGTCGACTGGAACAACAATTATGGCGACGACCCGGACAAATGCGTCTTATTCCACTGCGGCAATTGGGCCAAGTCCTTCCTCGACGAGGCCAAGGTCGCCACAGCCCCTATCCTAGGTACCAGCGTCGGCGAAGAAAACACCTACGGCGCGCTCGATGGCCGCACCCCAGCGGGTCAGCTCACTTTTGGCCGCATCTCCACCGACGACACCGCCGGGATAATTCGTGCCTACATTGGGCAAGGCCAGCTTACCAACGATGAATTGCGCACCTTCGGCAACCGTGCAGTGGCTCAGGTGCCGGACCTGCAGGGACTGATGCGTTACATCTGCCGCGAAGGATTCGAACACCACGTGGTTATGAATGCATCGCACACCGCCGCAGTACTGGAAGAGGCCTTCCGTGTCTACCTCGACTGGGATGTCTACCATCACCAACCCGCCAGCTCCTGAAAAATGCCGAAATCCTTCACCGACCGTCAGCT
>JBJHBN010000072.1:0-1218 GCA_050485505.1 Opitutales bacterium
GGATTGATGGAGTTATGGATGTGATAGGATTTGGATGGACTTCCGGAGTGGAGGCGCTTGGAACCCTCGGTGAGGTTTCCCTACCTTTTTTTTCTTTTTTGCAGAGAGGGGAGGTCGGGGGGTGGCGGGTCGAAGGGGTAGGGTTGGCCGAGCAATTGTTCGATGCGTCGCTCTATGGAGTGTATGCGCGCAAGGCGCTCTTCCCGGTGCATGAGAAGGCGATCGATGTGGATGCGCTGCTGGATTGGAGTCTCCATTGAAAAGGCCCTCAGCCAGGGCTCAGTGGCTGGAGGGTTCGGAATCAGTGGATTCGGCTGGAGGGCTGGACTCGGGTTGCGCTTGGGCGGCGGCTGGGGCTGGCTTTTTCTTGGCTGGCTTCTTTTTTGCGGTTTTTGGGCCGTAACCAAAAACGGGTGCCGGAGGCTCCGGGAAGGGGAATTCGGCTTCGTCGCCGAGGAGTTCGTCCACACGGTCCTCGAGTTCCGCGATCTGTTGATAGGCTTTTGCCCGTTCGTCGAGCAGGCGGTCGATTTCGATGCGTGCTTCGAGGGCTTCACGGATCGTTTCGGCGTTGGCGCCGAGAACGATGTCGCTGAAGTTGAGGGTCAGAGGCTTGGTAGTTTTTTTACTCATACAGAAGATGGGATTGAAGGTTTCAAAGAGTTTTGCAGGCAGTTGTCGATGCGTTCGATCCAACTGCGGATGCGTTGATCGCTGTGTGACAGAGCAGGCTCTGTTGGAGGATCGTTGGGACGAAAGTTAGGGTTGTTACGCGCGGCTTCGGCGACCGTTTGGATCGGATCGTTGGCCAGTTGCTGTAGCAGTGCCGGAGCCAGTCGCTGGGATCCAGCGGCCAAAGCGCGCAGAGCGGGAAATGGATGACGGACGAGGGCTGCGGCGAGGTCGCTGCGTAATGCCGGGAAGGCCTTGCCTTGGGCAGAGAGTTGAACTGTGGCTTCGGCAGAAAGGCGCACATTGATCAGATCATGCAGCAGGACAGATTCGGCACCGGCAACGTAAGTGAGAGCTGCGTCCAGGAGGGGGTGGCCCCACTGCGCCAAAGCGTCCAACCATTCGGGTTGACGCCGGGGATTGTCGAGCAAAGCGAGACCGATGTCCGGCTCGCCGGATTGGGTCAGAAATTCGGCGATGGCGTCGTCGAGCTTGGGATTTGCAGCGAGCTGGGCGCGCAGTTCCAATGGCTCCTTCTGGCAGAGA
>JBJHBN010000072.1:1228-8215 GCA_050485505.1 Opitutales bacterium
GCTGAGGGAATATCCTGCCAGGCAGCCAGACGCAGTTGCTCCTGTGAGTCGCCGTGGTCCATGCGGTAGACCCATTCCTCCGGCAGGAGCTCGAAACGGGACTCGACGGCTTCACGGATGTCGACATGGGCGCTCAAGGCCAGCGAGCGGATGAGGTTGTCGTCTAGCTTTTTGCGTTCGAGCAGGCCTGCTTGGAGGGCTTCGTCGTCGCTGTCGGCCCAAAGCTGAAGCTGGTTTGCATCGGCCTTGCTCAGCGCGGCGACACGGCGCCTTACTTCCGTATCCGGATCATCGCCCAGAGCGCGCAGGATCTGTGGGTCCAGATGGTTGTTCTGCGCCAAGGCATGCCGAACCGAGGCACTTGCATGGCGCAGGAGAAAGGCTTGATGCTGGATTTTGAGGCCCGGGTTCTGGGCCAGGGCTTCGACTACTTCGGCGTGGTCGTCGCGCAACAGCTTGAGGATTTCCCGTGGGGTCAGGTTTGGATTGATAGCCACCGCACCGCGCACCTCTGGTATCGGGTGCTCAATCAGCCCGAGCAGGATTGGTGGTGGAGTGCGCGGGTTGGCCGCGAGCAGGCGCATGAGCTGGGCGTCGTCGGTCTGTGCGGCGAGGGACTCCAGCAAGTCGGAAGGCGAGAGGGAATAGCGGGCGATAAAATACAACCCTTCGGTATCGGCTTGGTCCTTCAGTTCCCGCAGAAGGAGACTCGGCAGGGGTGGACGGCGGAAGCGGGAGCAGGTTTTGTCGATACCTAATTCTCGAATACAAGCCAGCAGCTCTTGCGGTGACTGTGGGAGAGGTGCGGCCATCAGAGGTCTCCGGGTTCAATGAATACTTCCCGCGGATTCTGTCCGACCTGGGGTCCAACATAACCCCTGACTTCCAATTCTTCCATCAAGGAAGCTGCGCGGTTGTAGCCGATTTTAAGTTTGCGCTGCAGATAACTGGTGCTGGCTTTGCCAGTGCTTGCGACGATTTCGAGGCTTTGCTTGAGCAAGGGGTCGACCGATTCGCCTTCGAAGGCTTCGGAGTCGGCAGAGTCGTCGGAATTCTCCGCCGCGAACTCTGCCCGGTAGCGGGGAGGCACGGTGGCGCGCAGGGCGTCGGTGACCTTGAGGATTTCTTCGTCGGTGACAAAAGGGCTCTGCAGGCGCATGAGCCGTGCCGCACCTGGAGGATTGAAGAGCAGGTCGCCCTGACCCTGCAGGGTCTCGGCGCCTTTGCTGTCGAGAATGGTACGGCTGTCGATAGCGGAGCTGACCATGAAGGCTGCGCGGCTGGGATAGTTCGCCTTGATCACTCCAGTGATGACATTGACGCTGGGGCGCTGGGTGGCGAGCACTGTGTGGATACCGACCGCACGGGACATCTGTGCAAGGCGGGCGATGGGGGTCTCGATGTCGTTGCGCGCGACCATCATCAAGTCGGCCATTTCATCAATGATCAACACGATGTAGGGTAACTTGCGGAAACCCTCTGTTTCGGCCTTGGCATTGTAGCCCGCCAGGTTGCGTACTTTGCGGGCTGCCAGCTCGGTGTAGCGGTATTCCATT
Organism: Opitutales bacterium; assembly: GCA_050485505.1. Lineage (GTDB taxonomy): Bacteria > Verrucomicrobiota > Verrucomicrobiia > Opitutales > Oceanipulchritudinaceae > JAFIGG01. Next base: position 2,785 of record JBJHBN010000072.1, read on the forward strand.
TCCCGCACTAGCCACTTCAGGGCCGCACAGGCCAGCTTCGGCTCGCTGACGACCGGGTGGATCAGGTGGGGGATGTCCTGATACATGGCGAACTCGACCTTTTTCGGATCGATAAGAACCAGCTCCAGCTCATCTGGCCGGAATTTATACAGGATTGAGAGCAGGAAATTATTGATACAGACCGATTTACCGCTGCCCGTTGCGCCTGCGATGAGCATGTGCGGGGCCTTGGCGAGGTCCGTGACCACCATTTCTCCGTGCATGTTCATGCCCATGACCAGGGGAATCTCGACGGAAGGATCTTTCCAGCCCTTGGAATAGAGTGCCTCGCGCAGGCGAATGGTCATAGACTTAGGGTTCGGGACCTCAATACCGATAAAGGGTTCGCCCGGAATCGGTGCCTGGATGCGCACTGCCTTGACGGCCATGGACAAGGCTATGTTGCGTTCGAGGCCGGCAATGGTATCGACCCGGACTCCGTAGCCGGGGCGAACTCGAAACTGGGTGACCCGGGGGCCGACCAAGGCGTCGCAGACCTGGGCGTCGACGGCAAAGTTGTCGAAGGTTTCCTGCAGTTTTTGTTTTTGTTCGGCGAGGATGGCTTCGTTGACAAACTCCTTCTCGTCGATGCGGGCACTTTCGAGGAAATTGAAGTCCGGGGTTCGGTATTCTTTCAGGTCCTCGGGCGAAAAGGGATCCGGCAACGGCTGGGAAGGCTCCCCTGTGGTGTCGGTGTCGCCCGAGGTCTCAATATCCGAGCATTCCGGCAGTTCGGCAAATTGGTCTTCCCGCTCTGCCATTTCCTGCAACTCGGCCTCCTGCTGGTCAAGGTGTTGAATGAGGTCGTCGACGGTCCGCTGGGCCTTGTCGCGCATCGCCTGGTCCCGGTTGCGCCGCCATTGTCGGTCCTCAAGTCGCTCCCGCAGGCTTTCGCGCCAGAGGCGCAATTGTTCTTCGTCGGAAAGGCCTTGTTTGGCTTGTTTTTCGGGGTTTTCTGCTCCCGGATTCAGGTCGGCTTCCGCTTCGTATTCAGGTTCCGAATTCGACTCCATGCCAGCGTCCCAGTCCTCGCTGCCAAAGCCTGCGGTACTGGTTCGGATACGCTGTAAAAACCCTTTTAGATTGGATTTTATTTCGCGTATACCGGCGATGCCGAATCGGTCTGCTTTCATCATAAAAAAGCTGCGGAGTAGAACGCAGGACCCTGTCACCCGCAACGCTTTTTTGCCAGTATGCCTCGTTTATTCAGCGCGTTTGACAATTCGTCGGATGCTTGACCAGATTGCTTCCGAATAATGCCGGAGTTACCCGAAGTCGAAACCACTTGCCGTGGGGTGCGTCCTCACCTGGTGGGCCGTACCGTAATGAGTCTGACTGTCCGTGAAGACCGGCTGCGCTGGCCGGTTCCCGCAGCTTTGAAGCGTCTGGAAGGGCATCGGGTTGAAGCGGTTGAACGCCGGGCGAAATACCTGCTGATCCGGAATCCTGTGGGCACTGCGATTGTGCACCTCGGCATGTCTGGCAGCCTGCGGGTGAGTGAGCCAGCGCTTGAGTTGCGCAAGCACGACCACGTTCTGCTGGATCTGGATTCAGGTCTGCAACTGCGCTACCATGATCCCAGGCGCTTTGGCGCCTGGCTTTGGACTGAGACGGATCCGTATGGACACAGCCTGCTCAATTCTCTGGGGCCTGAACCCCTTGGCGACGACTTCAATGTCGATTGTCTGCAAAAGGCCTGCAAAGGGCGTCAACGCAGCATCAAGGAAACCATCATGGATTCCAAAGTCGTTGTGGGTGTGGGCAATATCTACGCCTGTGAGGCACTCTTCATGGCAGGCATTCATCCCAGCCGAGCTGCTGGTAAGGTATCCCGTCTTCGCCTCAAGCGCTTGCTCGAGGCCATTCGTGAAGTTCTCACTTTTTCGATTGAACAAGGCGGCACCACCTTAAGGGATTTTCTTCGCGAAGATGGCAGCCCTGGCTACTTTCGTCAGCAACTCCGCGTCTACGGCCGCAGCGGCGAACCCTGTCGTCGCTGTAAGGCTCCCGTCAAGCAGATCACTCTTGGACAGCGTTCGACTTTCTACTGCGGTCGCTGTCAGCGGTAGTCCGTTGCCCTTGGCTTTTGTCTGAGAGACTGAGGGCTGAGGAGCTGTAGCGGAATGGCGGTAGTTTCGGATGGACTTGCCAGGCGGCGGAACCCTCGGCGAGGCTTCCCTACCTTGTTGGGGGTTTGTTTTTACATTTAATAATGTTGAAGTGGGGCTGCTAATTGCATAACTTGTCCTTTTTGAATTCGAAAACAAGGACATCATGACACTGAGACTTTGGATCCGCATATTGGCGCTTTTCTTGGTTGTAGGTCCGGCTCAGGCTATTGAGGTTGATGTGCTTAAGCCGCCACCGGGGCGGGAATACGTATGGTGTCTGCAGTCGCCTTTTGACCGGGAGATCAAGGCCGTGGTCGTTTTGGATGGTGGTTCGAGGTATGCCCGCATCACTTTGGTTTCCGGGGAGGAGGCTTTTATCTATCGGAGCAAGTCCTCTGTTGGGGAGTCGTCTGTGTTGGAATCTTCGGTCGAGGGCTTTCCGGATATTCATTCCTATACAGCCCCATCCAAGCGCACAGGGGCCGTAGTTTTGCTGGTGGAAGATATAGGGCTACTGAGTGTTGGCACGGTAGTTGAACCCGATAGCGAACTGGCTGAGGAGTTGCGGATAGCGTATCAGGAATGGAAAGACCGGGTTATGCCGGGACGCCCCCACACCGACGACGTCTTTCAGTTTATTCTGGAACCCCTGATGCAAGATTAGGGAATCCGTTGTGGCAAAAGTGAAAGAACCTTTTGGTAACACCACTGGGGCCGGGAAATGGTGGATAGATGGATTGATGGATGAGTTGGGGAAGTAGCTGAAGCGCTTCGGGATGGCTGGTCAGGCAGCGGAACCCTCGGTGCGGCTTCAGGGGGCTTAATCGCAAACATTGCCTTCGGCGACGCTGTCTTCGCCTTGGATCTCGTAGCAGTTTTCGTTGCCGCGGAGATCGTTGTTGAGGACGAAGTTGTTGTTGGAGCGGGGGAGGGTTTCGCGGATGCCCCAGGGGCCGCCGGATATGCGGAGGTTCTGGATTGTTACGTTGGATGAAGGTTCGTGGTCGGATCCCGGGCCCTGGCCAATGTAGCGGGAGTTGATGCGGACGCCTTCGGCACCGCTGTTGACGATGCTGCCGTCGTTAACGCTAAAATCCTGGGTGTCCTCGATCAGCATGCCGTGGCCGCTACTGCCCTGGATGTCGACTTCGTGGATAGTGATACCCTTGCTGCCGGATACGGTGAATACCCCGCGGCCACATTCAATGGCTATGACTTTGTCAACGACGATGTTGGGGCCACCATTATTGGCTACTCGAAATCCTGCGTAGCCACCGCCGTAATTGGCCCGGTAGGCATCTACCAGCTCGATGTGCGCGTTGCGTGTTTGATTTAGGAGAACGCCGGCATAGCCGGTGTTGCGTGTGGTGATGGTGCCGACTTTAAGTCCGTCGGTCCGCCAAAGTTCAACACCATGACCCCGTGTGTCTTCGACAAAAATGTCGTTCATGACAAAGTTCTTGTTCCAGTGGCCACTCCAGGGAGCGTCGCCGCCTTCGCTGCGGATGCCTGCGCCACCGCGTTCATTGGTCAAACCATCGGGCCCGAGCGAGATATGAATGTTGTCCATGACCACATCCTCACAGCCTTTGAGGAATATTCCGAAGCGGGGATTGCCGGTGACCCGCAGGTTACGGATTTCGATCTGCTGCACATCCTGGGCGCGCACCGGGATGATTGAACTGCCTTCCGCGCTTACGGTGTTGTTGTCAAAATCGAGAACTGTGTAGGAAGCGAGGTGGACAGCCACTATATCGGCGTTGGCCTCAGCGGAAACCGTTCCAGAGTTCAGCACTCGAACCGTTTCTTTCCAGTCTCGGTCGGGAGTCAGCCCATCTACAGCCGCCTGAATGGCGTTAATCAGCTGGTCGCCGCTATAAACCTCGGTTCCGTTGACCGTCGAGTGCCAGGTTTCTTCGACCAGACGGACCTCTGCTGAGCGTGGGTCCGATGCCTTAGCGGAAAGGCTCAGCAGCACGATTGAAACAAGAAAGGAGAGCAAGCGCAGCGCAGCCGGCTTAGGCAAAATGGGCAAATTCGGAGTCAACATTATAGGTCTTCAGTTTTAGGGTTTAGGGAAAGGTTGCGCTGTTCGGGGTCACCTTTGCAAGCGCTATCCCGACCAGTCGATCCAGAACCTGACAGATTCTCAACGACAGCAGCACTTGGACAGTCAGATCCAAGCCGGTTGTTTGAAATGGATAAATTGCTTCAAGTGTTCGGTTGCCAAAGTGGGGCCTTTGCGAGTTAATTGGCTATTGTGAATAAAGAGCGGAAGACTCAGTTCAGGCCTTGTATCGATCTGCATCAGGGTAAGGTGAAGCAGATTGTTGGCGGGAGCCTCAATGATGAGGGGGCTTGCCGGGAAAACTTTGTCAGTGCGGATGGCGCTGCTGCGTTTGCTCAGCGCTACCGTATAGACGAGTTGTTCGGTGGGCATGTGATCAAATTGGGGCCGGGTAACGATGGCGCTGCGCGGGAAGCGCTGGCGGCTTGGCCGGGTGGATTGCAGGTTGGGGGAGGAATTCGCCCGGGTAATGCCATCGAATGGATCGAAGCCGGCGCGTCGCATGTTATTGTGACCTCCTGTCTTTTCGACAGCGAAGGATGTTTCCTGCCGCAAGCACTGGAAGCGCTTGCGGCAGAGGTGGGGCCTGAGCGGCTGGTGGTGGACCTGAGTTGCCGACGTACACCAAGGGGTTGGACGGTAGCCATGAACCGTTGGCAAACCCTGACCAACATCGATTTGAACTACCCAACACTGGATCGGCTGGCCGAACACTGTGCCGAATTTTTAATCCATGCGGCGGATGTGGAAGGGCTTTGTCAGGGATTTGACCGCGAACTGGTGGCTTTGCTCGGGCAGTGGGGTAAGAAGCCGCTGACTTATGCTGGAGGGGTTTCGAACATGGCTGAACTCGAAGAGCTGGCCAGCTTGAGCCGGGGGGCTGTGGACGTTACGATTGGAAGTGCGCTTGATATTTTTGGTGGAAATGGGTTTAAATACAGTGAACTTGTGAGTTGGAACCGTCGCTGATCTGAAAGAAGCATGCATCCAGCCCTGAAACGCATCAATCACCGCCCTTGGCCTCTGCCCGCCGGTCCAGCAGCAGGCGCGCAGCTGGGACGAAGGTCAGCATGAGGATGAAGGACGCCACGATCCCCAGTGCGGCCAGCACCCCGAAGTCGGTGAGCGCGGGCACCGGGTTGAACACGTTCGTCAGGAACCCGACCGCCGTGGTGACCGTCGCCAGGACCAGCGCGATGCCGACCGTCTGGAC
>JBJHBN010000073.1:0-8204 GCA_050485505.1 Opitutales bacterium
GGGTGATGGCCTATCAGTGGCTGACCGGGCGGCGACCCGCGGGTCGTGTCAAAGCCGCCAGCACTTGGCGAGAGGGTTTGGATAGCGCCTGGGATGTATGGATCGACCGCATGTTGGAGCAGGATCCGGCGGATCGATTTGAAAGCGCTCAGGCGGCGGCGCAGGGATTGCCTTCGAGACAGGGGAGCTCTCCGGTTGCGACCGAAGGGGTTCCAGTCTCCAAGCCAAAAGTTGATCCGCGGCCAAAAACCGAATCTGAAGTCGAGCCGGTTTCGAAATCCAGAGAGATGTCGAAGCCTGCGCCGGTTCCGGCTCCTGTTCCACTTGCCTCAGCCGTCAGTTGGCGGACTTGCCTGTCCCATTCCTTACGGATTCTGGCTTGGTTGGGCTCTATCTATGCGGTTGTGGTTGCGTATGCGCTTTATCACGATCCGCGTCCCTTCGATCCTGAATTACTTGCTGAAGCGGCCTTTGGTGGTGCCTTTGTCGCGTTCTTCGCGTTTATTCTGATGGCACCTCAGGTGCGGGGACTGCGTTTGCTGCGTGTCAGAGGACGCCGAAAATCGGGTGTCATCTGGCTGGCCGCTACCATTCTTCCTTTCGTGGCACTTGGCTTTGTCGACGTGATTGGGGTCATCCTGTTCTTCCCATTGGCAGTCCTTGGGGTGGTTGTTGTGGCGGGTGTTGTTGCCCGAGGATTTTCATGGTTGCGCAAAAAGGCCTCCGCGCAACCTGAGTCTTTCGTGGGTAACGCCTCACGGATGCTTCGACAGCACCACAGGACCACCCGTTTGGTGGTTCTTGTTGTCTTCCTTTTGGCTTTCTTTCCAAAGTGGTATCTAATTCAAGCGAGCGATGCGGAGATGGATCCCGAGGTAGCCACTTGGGAGCGGCTTGAGCTAAGACTTGCGAACGGTGCTGAGATTGAGTTTATCCACATCCCGGATCTCCAGATATGGGCAGGCGTGCATGAGGTGACGAATGCTCAGTTTCGCAGCGTCTTTCCACATCACGACAGTGGGCGGTTTTTAGGCGTGCCCTATAATGGGGATGACCAACCAGTGGTGAGGGTCACGATGGAAGATATCGCGGCTTTTCGAACGGCTCTGGCCGAAGATCCTCAATTGGCGGAGCGGGGGCTGCGGCCCCGTCTACCCACCGAGGAGGAACGGAGTGCCCTTGCCCGTTGCGGCCGTGACCGGTTGTATCCCTGGGGCAACAAACCGCAGCCCAGGCGTGGCAATTACGCCGACCGGAATTTTGCTCATGCTTTTGACCAGAAAGGGCTCTTCAGGTATGACGACGGCTATATCGCGACGGCGCCCGTTGACAAGAGTGGGCGCAACGAATGGGGTTTGTATGGACTGGGCGGCAATGTCAGAGAATACGCAACCAGTGTGGCCGTATTTGATCTCTCATCCTCGTTGGATCTGGCGGCAGTCGGTATGGGCGGGAGCTACCGGAATAACGACGACCGGTCCATGCAGATTGACTCCACAACGAGGATCTCGAACTACACAAAAAGTACTGGTTCGACAAACCTCGGGTTTCGGATAGTGCTTGAGTGAATTAGCCAGGGGAAGGCATCAGGCGGTTGTCGATGTCTAGGGTAAGGAATGCGATGTATTGGCCGTTCTCGGGGCGAAGGGCTCTGGTTTCTAGCCACAGCTCTTCCGGATCGCTGTCAAGGCTCTGTTGACGGTGATTTCAGTTGGGTCCCATTTGAAATCGATGGGGATTTGTCGGCGGAACCATTTGCGTTGTTTGCGGACGAGTTGGCGGGTGTGGAGGTTGATTTCGGCCTCCAGGGTGTCGCGGTCTAATTTGCCGGCGAGGAACTGGAGAGTTTCCCGGTAGCCGATGGAGTCGCGGCCGCTGGGGTTTTGTTCGAGGCCCTTGAGGCGCAGTTGGCGGACTTCTTCAATGAGGCCGGCGGAGAGCATTTGCCGGGTGCGTTGGCCAATGCGGGAGTCGAGTTTCTGGGTATCCCGGTCGAGCAGGATAACGCAGCGGGAGTAGTCCGCATACGGATCGGGTTGGTGGGCAAACTCGGTGGCCAGTTGCTGGAGGGTCTTGCCGCTGGCCATGCAGCGGAGGAGGGCTTTTTCGACGCGGCGAGGATTTTGCAGGTCGAGGGCTCCGGTGCCGTCGGGATTGCGGGCCTGAAGGGCTTGAATCAGGCCTGGGAGGCCTTGGTCATGGTGGAGTTGTCGGACGGCCTCCATCAGGTCTTCGGGAACCTCTATTTGATCCGTGACCGGGCTGAAAAAGGATTTCAGGTAGAAACCACTGCCTCCGGTTACAATGATGCCGGTTGTGGAATGTTTTTCGACGCATTGGCGGGCGTAACTTTCGTACTGGACGATGTCGTAGCGCTCCGAGGGTTCAACCAGATCGATGCCGAAGTGGGGTACACGTGCCTGTTCTGCGGCGGTTGGTTTGGCGGTGCCGATGTCCATCCCCCGGTAAAAACACAGGGAATCACAGCTGAGAATCGGTCGATTCAGCTGTTCGGCGAGTTCAAGAGACAGCGCTGTTTTGCCGACTGCAGTCGGACCTACAACGAATATGAGAGACGGTAATTTCATGCACTGGAACCGAAAAGTTCGCAAAAGTGTAACATAAATGCAACACCACGGACACCTTAAGGGTTTATCATTTGATTCAGAATGAAAATCGCACTGGTCACAGAAACCTATCCCCCCGAAATCAACGGGGTTGCCATGACGCTGGGCCAGTTAACCCGCGGATGGGCCGACAGAGGCTATCAGGTGGAAGTCGTAACACCCGCCCGCAAGGACCGTAATTGGCAGGAAAACCTGGACATTTCTCTGGTAGAGGTACCGGGGATGCCGATACCGCGCTATTCTGAATTACGTTTCGGTTTGCCCTGTGTTTTTCGGTTGCAGCGACTCTGGCAGGATCTGCGTCCTCAGTGGGTACACATTGCGACTGAAGGACCACTCGGCTGGAGTGCTTTTAAGGTCGCTCGGGATCTGGATATTCCAGTGGTGTCCAGTTACCACACACACTTTGATCAGTATGGCAGCCATTATGGATATGGAGTCATCCAAATGGCTGTTCTCGGCTGGATGCGCAGCCTGCACAATCAGGCTGCGCTCACCTTTGTCCCAGCAGAAGACTTGCTGAGAGAACTGAATGCCAAAGGATTTAAAGGATTGCGCTTAATGGGCCGCGGTGTGGATACGCAGCGCTTTTCACCGCTGCGTAGGGATCCGGACCTGCGTCGCTCCTGGGGTGTAAAAGATGATGCCCCAGTGGCACTGTATGTAGGGCGCGTGGCACCGGAGAAAAATCTGCAGTTGGTTTTTGATGCTTACAAGTGCATGTTGGCGGTGAGGCCCGACACTCAGTTGGTCGTTGTTGGCGATGGTCCGGAGCAAGGAAAATGGAAGTCAATGCATCCGAAAGTAATTTTTTGCGGCCGCCGCACAGGAGTCAACCTTGCGCGGTACTACGCCAGTGCAGACTGTTTTCTTTTCAGCAGTGAGTCGGAGACTTTCGGAAATGTGGTGACAGAAGCCATGGCCAGCGGGTTGATTGTATTTGCCTACAATTACGCAGCAGCGGGCCAGTATATTCGACATGGTGAGAATGGTTTCCTTGCGAAATTGGGAGACAGCGACGGATTCCTCAACAATGTGGAGCAATGGGCTCAACGTTTCGATACCTGGCAGCCCCTGCGCAAGGCTGCTCGCCAGACGACTCTATCGATTTCCTGGGATGTGGTTGTCGACAGCTATCTGGATGCCGTCAACCAGAGTCTTTACTATCAACCGACTTCTGCATCATGAAAAAAGACAAAGCATTGATGAAGTTTCGCACTGTTTTCCTTTCCGATGTCCATCTTGGCGCACCGGATTGTCAAATCGACAAGGTGAATGACTTCCTCTGGCATATTCAGTGCGAGAAATTGGTATTAAATGGTGACATCATCGACGGTTGGTCGCTCGGCCGCAAGGGAGGCTGGAAATCCGAGCACACTCAATTCATTCGACGGGTGTTGAAAATGGTGGATAAGTTCAAGACGGAAGTGCATTACTTGAGAGGCAACCACGACGATATTCTGGATCGATTTCTTCCGCTTGAGTTTGCCGGCCTGAAGGTTTCCGACCGTCACATACACGAATCGGAAACAGGCCGTTACCTTGTCGTGCACGGGGATGTTTTTGATGCTATTACCCAGAATTCAAAATTCATTGCGATCGCCGGAGACATTGGCTACCAGTCTTTGCTGCGGTTTAATCGACTTTACAATCGCTACCGGCGTTGGCGGGGCAAGGAGTACTTTTCCCTCAGCAAAGCAATCAAGGCGCGCACAAAGAGCGTAGTGAATTACATTAGCCGCTTTGAGGAACAGGTTGAAATCTTTGCCCGTCGCTATGGGTGCACCGGTTTTATTTGCGGGCATATTCATACGCCTGCGGATAAAATGATCGGCCCGATCCACTACTTGAATTCAGGGGATTGGGTTGAGTCCAACACCGCGCTCGTAGAACACCTGGATGGGCGGTTTGAGATCCTGGAATACGACGACTTTCGCGCCCGTCTGGAGGGCTTGAAAACCGTGTCGATGGATTTGATTCCGGCCTGAACTCAGTCGATGCGACGAAATTGAATCGTATCAATAATTTTGCCGCCAGCGAGGACGTTTGAAACCACCACGATTGGTTGGCCGGAGTGAGCCCAATTCCTTTCGACCAGCAATTGCATTGCTTTGATGATGGTTGCTTCGGGATCTTCTTCGAAATTGATCATAAAAGGTTCAACGCCCCAGTAGATCAACAGTTGCTGAAACACCCGTTCCACATCGGTGAACGCATAGATTGGGGAGCGCAGCGGACGCAGGGCGCTGAGTGTGCGTGCGAGAAAACCACTGCGGGTGAAAACCACCAAGGCGCAGTCCTTGAGCTCTTCACTGAGTATCAGCGCGGAGCGCAGCATCAAGGATTTTGGCGTGCGCAGCTCAATCGTTTTGTTGAAAGGCTGTTCGTTCTGGCCCTCCGTTGCCTTGATCACGCGCTTGAGAACATTCACGCATTCGCTGGGGTATTTGCCAACGGTTGTTTCTCCAGAGAGCATCACGCAGTCCGCCTGTTCCATTACTGCGTTGGAGATGTCAGTGATCTCTGCACGTGTTGGCACCGGATTGGTGATCATGGACTCAAGCATGTGAGTTGCGACAATGACCGGTTTGCCCATTTGCAGGCAGGTGCGGACCGCACGGCGCTGCACCACAGGCAGGTTTTCATAAGGTATTTCGATGCCGAGATCGCCACGGGCAACCATAAGACCATCGCTGATGCGGACAATGTCGTCGAGGTTCTGGATCGCGGTCTGGTCCTCAATTTTGGCGATGATACCCGCTTGGGATCCCTGCTCAGTAATAAAGCGGCGGAGAATGTTTAGGTCGTTGCCTTCGCGGACAAAACTCAGGGCGAAAAAATCGATGCCGGCCTGGACTCCGTAGGTCACGTCGGCGCGGTCTTTGTCGGTGAGGGCGGGTAGATTGATGCGTACACCTGGGAGATTTATGTGACGGCGGCTGCCTAGCTCTCCGCCGATGCGAACATTACATCGAATGCGGTCTTCCAGCATTTTTTCGACCCGCATGCGCATCAGGCCGCTGTCGACCAGAATCGTATCGCCGACTTTTACATCCTTGATCATGCCCGGATAATTGACCCGGACACCGTTGATTTCGCCGTATTCGGGTTCCTTGCCCGGTTCGATGAAAAAGTCGAAGAGTTCATCCCGCTTGAGTTCAAACGATCGTTCCAGCGGGCCAGTGCGAATTTCGGGGCCCTTGATGTCCATCATCAGAGCAATCTTGCGACCGACAATCTCCTCGGCCTTTCGAACATTCGCTATAGCTTCACCCGTCCATTTATGATCGGCGTGTGCCATATTGAATCGGCATATGTCCACGCCTTGATTTAGCAGCTTGGTAAGCACCTCGACCGATTGAGTCGCAGGGCCGATCGTGAAAATGATTTTCGTATGTCTGTACGGATCGCGCATAGCGAGTCCATACAGTAGGAGGGGTCAAAAGACCGGCAAACTTTTAATAAAAGAAAAAAATAGGACGCGGCTCAGTGGTGTGACCAGCAAGTTTTTCACTTTTGCCATGACGGATTGCCTGCGCCATCAAGGAACATGCGGGCGGGCTGGCTTTGTTGCTACTTCCCACTGCGACCCTTGAAGGTCAGTTCGGCGATGCCTGACTTGTCCAGTTCGCCTAGGCCGAGGTCGACCAGCTTCTGATACTGGGCGACGGTGGCTTCGTTGAGGGGCAGCTTCAGGCGGGCTGAGCGGGCGAGGGCCGCAGCTATACCGCTGTCCTTGGCTGCGTGGGCCGCGGAGAAATAGCAGTCGTGATCGCGTTTCTGCATATCTTCTCCATCCGTTTCCAGAACACGGCTGTTGGCGCCTGTCTGCGAGAATACCTTACGCAGAACGTCCAGATCAATGCCGAGGGCTTCGCCGAGTCCAAGGCCTTCGGCCAATGCTGCAGTGTTGATATTCATCACCATGTTGACCAGGGCCTTGACCGATGCGGCTTGCCCTGCGGGTCCTATATAGGTCATCGTGCTGCTGAGCTCTGAGAGCAGCTTCTGCACTCGTGTGTAGCTGCGTTTTTCGCCGCCTACCATCAAGTAGAGGCTACCGCTGCGGGCTTGAGGAATGCTCGACGCCATGCAGGCTTCCAGGCTGGCGGCCTTGCGGGCTTTGCAGAGTTTTTCAACCTCGACATGTATTTTAGGCGAGACGGTTGCACAGTTGATAAAGATTTTCCCACGTGTCTTTCCAGACAAAAGGTTGTCCTTGCGGGTCTTGAAGATGCTGCGCATGGCTTTGTCGTCGGTCACAACCGTGAAAATGATGTCTGCCATGCCAGTCAATTCAGCCAAACTGCTGGGGGCAGCACAGCCGAGCTCTTCAGCCAATGCTTCGGCGTTTGGGCGGTGGCTGTCAGCGACAGCGACGACGGGGTGTCCAAGTTCATGCAGACGACGGGCCATATTTGCGCCCATGCGGCCTACGCCAACAAATGCAATTTTTCGTGCCATAAGAGAGTGTTGATGAGGGTTGTGAGAGGTTTTTGACGACAGTAAGGCTTTAGGAAGCGTAATATGGGTTGTGGCGGGACTCTTCGCCGACCGTGCTCATCGGGCCGTGGCCGGGGCAAATAATGGTATTCTCGGGCAGACTGAGGATTTTCTCCCGGTTTACAGCCAGGGCGTCCTTCCAGGCTGAAGGAGAGCCACCCATGGATCCGGAAAATATTGCGTCGCCGACAATGGCAACTGGTCTGGCGAGGCCGGTGATAGCAAAGGTCACCCCATCCTTGGAGTGCCCGGGCGTATGCCGGGCCTCGATCCTCAGGGACCCGACCTGGAACGTTTTGCCGTCGCTGAACCCTTTGCTGTTTTCAATTTGCACGGATTCGTGGACCCAGGTTGTGACCTCAGGGAACTTTGTCTGCAGCTTTGGCAGGTCATAAATATGATCTGCATGGGTGTGGGTTAAGAGAATGTTTTGAACTTTCAATCCTAGGCCTTCAACCAGTTCAATCATGGGATCGGCGTTGCCCCCGGAGTCGAACAGCACGGCCTTTTTACTTTCCGGATCCCAGACAACATAGGCGTTGACCGTCATGTCGTCGAATGGAGTGTTGAATTGGTCCAGGCCGACGAGGTCGACTGGGTGGGGTTTCCATGACTTTTTGCCGGCCGCTACCAGAGCGTCGGCATGGAGGTTCAAGACCGGAGCCACGGCGCGGGCCGTGGCTTCGTCGAAGCTGCCATTTAGCGCATTTTTCCAATCCTCTGCGGAAATGCCTGCTTTGGAGAGGACTGCGTCATCGCTTAGACCCAATCCGCGTTGGGCTTTACCAATAATGTCTTCGTAGAAATCTTCGAGTGGAATTTCCATATTGGCAAATAGTGCCTTAAAAGCTGATTTGACGCAATGATACAGCGCGATTTTTCATTTTGTATGCTAAAGCCAGTTTGACAGAGTGACCAAGACCCGCACTATAATCGGTTCCGTATGAGCGCGCCCACCGTGATTCGAAGCCGGTCCAAGGACACCAAGGAAGAAGGTGAGTCCAGGCGTCGGGTATTGATTCTGAATCGAAACTGGCAGCCGGTTAACATTGTCGGAGTCCGTCGCGCATTCAG
>JBJHBN010000074.1:0-8204 GCA_050485505.1 Opitutales bacterium
GGTCGAGACCCCGATAGACCTCATGCACTCCATAAGCCTGACACACGGATTTCAGCTCCATCACCTTGTGTCCACTGCGAGGCGGCTGCGGAAAGCGAAAACTCACCCGGGCAGCATCCGATTCCGGTGGTTCGATCCGATCGAGTTTCTCCAATTGTTTAATCCGCGACTGCACCTGCGCCGCCTTACTCGCCTTGTAGCGAAAGCGGTCGATAAATGACTGGATGTGCGCGATCTCCTTCTGTTGGTTTTCGTAGGCCGCCTTTAGCTGTTCCTGGCGGGCGGCCTTCTGTTCCAGAAAGCGGTCATAATTACCCGTATAGCGATGCAGGCGTCGGTAAGCGATTTCAACCACCCCCGTGCACAGCGCATTGAGGAAGGCCCGGTCATGCGAGATGATCAGCAAAGTCCCCGGATACTGCTTCAGGTAATTCTGGAACCACCCCAACGACTCCAAATCCAAGTGATTTGTCGGCTCGTCCAGCATCAATAAATCCGGTTCCTGAACCAGCAGCCGCGCCAGATGCGCCCTCATCACCCAACCCCCACTCAAAGTGCGCGCCGGACGGTCAATATCCGACTCCCGAAATGCCAGTCCTCCCAGAATCCGTTTTGCCCGCGCCTCGTGCCGAAAACCATCCAATTCCGCCCAACGCGCCGTCGCCGCCTGGTTTGCCTCGCTCTCCGGGTCTGGATTGGCCCGCAACTCTGCATAAATCGCTTCCATCTCCGGCCTGATAGCAGCCGCCAGGTGCAGCACTGTTTCATCCGTCACCGGAGCACTCTCCTGCTGGAGAAAGCCCACGCGCACCCCCCGCTCCAGTTCCACCGACCCCGCATCCTCCTCAATTGACCCCAGAATCAAAGAAAACAAAGTCGACTTCCCCGCACCATTGGCCCCAATCAAACCCACTCGTTCGCCACGCTGCAGCTGCAGCGACGCACCTTCAAACAACGTGCGCTCCCCATACGATTTTCCCAGTCCACTGATAATAAGCATAGTATTGAGCGCGCATATTGCAGAACCACCCGCCCGAGACCAAGCAAAAGATAAACCGACCCGATCTGCACCCGCCACCGTTTATTTCTAATTCATGGTGCCAGGCACTATACCTCGGTTATCTGTCAATTTTCATAGTGCCAGGCACTTATTGAGGGTGAAATGGGAAAAGGAAAGCAGCCCTTTGGGAGTCCTTTAATCTCAAACCGGTTATGGACACTGGATCACTCGAAAAGAGGCCATTATCCGCAATTTAGTGCCCAATTTCGAGAAATCCGTACAAGGCAAAGCTGACATAAATCTCTATTCGAATCCATAAACCGAGCGCCGAAGCCGAAGTAGACCCCGCAAACTTTTTTGAAAGCCCTTCAATTGCTGACTTTCTTCCCAGCGACCCAGCTCGCGGCCCATTCGTTCTACATACTCACGACTCCCCAACACCACCGAATCGACCAGATATCGGTTCTTCCAGTATATGCGTGCTGCGCGCGGCAGCTCTCCTCCATTTTTCAGCAATTTCCGACAAACCGATGCGTCCAACAAGCACTTGCCCTTACCCCGATCCTTAACACCTTCCCAACCCATCAGCAAACGCATCTTGGCCAAAGCACCATTTCCACTGTTTTCTCCCGTCACTGCCTGTAGCCCGCGCAAGCAACGTCGATCGCCCGCCAAGGCTGCGTGGTAGCTGCAGAATCTATAATCCGCCGGATCGTCTACCAAACCAGCCCTCGTGGCATTTAGTTCGATGTAGCAGCCAACCTCACCAAGGACTTCAGGGGTCAGCTCCACCACAGGACTCTTAAAACGCTCGCCCCACAATGTTCCCTTGCGCTGGTGCCGACGATTGTACCACTTGCTAAAATACTCTTTCAGACGCCTCTGGTGCTCAGATATATCTCCCATCCAGCCCAGCAACTTCTCACGCCAATACCGCGCCTGCCCACCGCCCCGCTCAAATGCTCGCCGAATTACGCGCGACTGCCCGGCGTTTTTACCGTGCAACCTCTCGTAGCGACGCAGCAACTCCCAGTTGTCTGCAGTCTGCTTCTCTGGGACAAACAGCAACATATGGTAATGGTTCCCCAGAACATTGTAATTGTAGACCTCCAGTCCACAGAAGTCGGTCACTCTCCACATCAGGTTAACCAAATGCTCTTTTTCGCAATCACTGAGGAAATCGACGCCGCCGGCAAGGCGGGAGATGCAGTGGTAGGCCATCGGCCGACCTGGGCATTTGAGGCGAGGTAAACGCATAGCCCAACGCTCTTATAACTAGCAAAAAACAGTCAAATACTATTTTTGACCAATTATGCGCAACTAGTGCCTGGCACCAGTAATCTGAGTCAAGCGAAGTGCCTGGCACTAGGGTTGGTGGCTTAACTTCGAGTCGCTGTTGCGCACCCACTACAATGGGCTTCAGTCAATTTCCAGAGGCGGCCTAAACAGAAAGGATTCCGGTGGTAAAAATCCGGGCCACGGCTCGTGGGCAGGAAGGGAAATAAGGATGGAAGTAGGTGGCGATCAAGCCGTCTTGGACAAAGACGGCTTCGCCTTGACTGGAGAAGCGCTGACGGCGGGTGGACAGGGATGGCCGCAGGGGTGTTTCCAGAAGTGAATGGTGGAAGGCATGGCCGCGCAGTTCGCCGTCGCTGCATGTCAAGGACTGCAGGCCAAGGCCAACCAGCTTGCCGGCCATTTTCGCCTGACCGGGGAGTAAGCCGAGCATTGAATGGCGCTTCCCTTCTCCGTCGACAAGCGATTCCATGCAGGCCATAAGGCCGCCGCATTCGGCCAGAATTGGTTTGGCCTTGGCGTGGTGGGTGCGGATCGAATCGCGCAGGGAGTTGTTACGGGACAAGGCTTCGGCATGTAACTCCGGGTAACCTCCCGGAAGCCACAAGGCATCCGCTTCGGGTAACTCTTGGCTGTCAAGCATTGAGAAGAAACAGAGCTCCGCCCCCATAGCTTCCAACATTTCCAGATTGGCTCGGTAAAGAAAGGCAAAGGCAAAATCCCGGGCAATAGCGATGCGAACTCCCTCCAGTAATGGCGAATAGGGATTCGGCGCTTTCGCCTGCAGGGTCACGGGTTCAGGCAAACGCTCCAGGCCAGCCTTAGCCAAGACCTCCGCCGCTGCGTCCAATTGCGCATCTATGTCGCCAATTTCGTCCGCCTGGAAAAGCCCGAGGTGCCGGTCTGGAATACTCAAAGCCTCATGCCGGGGCACCGCACCCCACAGTGAAGTGCCGGACGGCAGACTCTCACGAAGCATAGCAGCATGCCGCTCACTGCCAACTCGGTTGGCAATGACTTCACGCACCCGAATATCTGGACGGTATGTCGCCAGGCCTTGCACTAATGCACCAAAGGTTTGCGCCATCGCTGCCGCACTAATCACCGGGATCACTGGCAATCCCATAAGCACAGCCAAATCCGCGCTTGAAGGGTTACCATCAAACAAACCCATCGACCCTTCCACCAAGACAAGGTCCGCCCCCGTTGCAGCCTTCGCCAAACGCTATTGGCATTCACCTTCCCCGGTCATCCATGGGTGCAGTTGATACACAGGTGCGCCGGATGCCTTTTCCAAAACCATCGGATCCAAGTAGTCGGGCCCATGCTTGAATACCCGAACCCGACGCCCCAGATTCCGGTGCAGGCGGGCCAAGGCCGCAGTGATCATTGACTTTCCCTGTCCCGAAGCAGAGGCAGATATCAAAGCGGCCGGGACCGAGCCACCCAAGCTTGAGTTGTCGATGGAATCAAGTCTGTTACTGTCATCTTTCGAATCTAAAAAAACCATCGATTATTACTGACACCGAAATGTCATTAACGCAATCTGGAAAACCATGAGAATCTACACACGCAAAGGTGATGCGGGAACTTGCGGCCTCTTCGGCGGCAGCCGCGTCGACAAAGATGACCCACGTGTCGAGTGCTATGGCACCTTCGACGAAGCCAATTCGACTATTGGATTAATGCGCTCGAAACTGCCTCTGGATCACCCCTGGCAAGAGCGCCTGCAGCGCATTCAACGCGATCTGATGGACATGATGTCCCACCTTGCCCGGCCGTCGGACTGTCCAAAGGAAAATACCAATCCCCTTCCTGAAAGCTCCACCCAATTCTGTGAAGATTGGATTGATGAGATCGAGCGCTCCCTCGACGAAAAATCGAACTATTTCCTGCTGCCCGGAGGATCCGAAGTGGGAGCGCTTTGCCATGTCATCCGTACCCAAATTCGCCGCGCAGAGAGACGCCTGACAACACTGATGAAGCTGGATAGCGTTCCCGCCTGCATTCCTCCCTTCGCCAACCGGCTGTCGGACCTGTTTTTCGCCCTCTCGCGTGCCGCCAATGCGGAAGCCGACATTCCAGAAGAAAAGTGGAACCTGTTTTTCTATAAACGGATCGGTAAGAAATAAGAGAGTCTGGCAGTAGGCCCAAGCAGAAACCAAAACCCAAATTCGCGCACAAGGTGTGCCCTCCCCTCGGCAACTAATCCCGGATATACAGAACCGTAATACTCTCACCCTCTTTTTGACATTGACTTGTCATTAACAAGTCTTTCGCCTCTGCTCTCCTTATTGACAAATGATTGTCATTAAAGAAATCGAAGCGATATGTTTCAATCCAACACTTATCTGAACCTTAAATATTCAAGCTTGGCATTAATGTGTCTGCCCGTGGCTATGTCCGCGCAATCGCACGGCGATGAACCTGTATGGGATCTGGACCCAGTTGTCGTATCGGCAACCCGAATGGCCACACCGGTAACCGAACTCGGTAACTCAATCTCGGTTATCAGTGGTGCAGAACTGGAGAGCAGCCGCCAGCCTTTCCTTGAAGACACGCTGCGACGGGTCCCAGGTATATTCGTCCGCCGAAATGGCGGTCCTGGTAGCACGACCAACGTAAGCGTCCGCGGCACGCAAACAGGCCAATCGCTGGTGCTCATCAATGGCATCAAAGTAGGCGACCCAACCAGCAGCACTCCTTTCAATTTCAGCATGCTGAGCGCGGACAATATCGAGCGCATCGAGATAATTCGCGGCCCTCAAAGCACCATCTACGGAGCAGATGCCATAGGCGGGGTCATCAACGTGATCACGCGCCAACCCGAAGACGGTGCCATAAATCTGGAAACCGATACCTTTGCCGGACGCTACGGCACCTGGAAGGCTTCGGCGCAGCTGAATGGCCGCGAGGGCGACTGGCAGTATGATGGCTTGATCTCAATGTTTCATACCGACGGGTTTTCTGCCCGCACCCCACGCGATGCGGAGCCAGATGCCTTCACCAACCGCACCATCCGCGGCAACGTCAAATACACCGGCTTCGATAATTTATCTCTGTCGAGCTTTGTCCACTACGACGTCAACCGCAACGAATACGATTCCAGCGGTCCGGACGATACCGAAAGCTATCAGGACAACCAACACTGGGTGGCTAGCGTGAACGGCTCCTTCATCACCGATGACGAAACCATTGAGAGCCGTCTGAGCCTGAACTTTTCCGAAACCAACCGGCGCTACTTCGCCGCCTCCGACAGCGCTTTCCGCGGTCAAATGGCTTCGACCCTGTGGGAAAACGTCTTCGCCCTCTCTGAAACCCTGAGTTTGGTCACCGGTTTCGAATACGAAGAGAACCGAGGCGTGGCCTCCGATGGCATCGATGCCAAAATCGACAACCGCTCGGCCTTCGCCCTGCTGCGCAGCAATCCCCGCGAAAGGATCTTTGTGGACATCAGTGGCCGCGTCGACGACCACTCCATGTTCAGCGCCGAACACACCTGGCGTGGCACTGGCACCTATCGCCTGAACGACATCAACACCCGCCTCAAAAGCTCCTACGGCACGTCCTTCCGCGCACCCACACTGTATGACCTCTACCACCCGCTTTACGGCAATCCTAACCTCAGTCCTGAAAAAGGCAAAGGCTTCGACTTCGGCATCGAACAACCGTTGTGGAACGGACACATCCTTACCGAGTTAACCTACTTTCACAACGCGATCCGCGACCAGATTGATTTCGACTTCCGTGGCTGGGATCCAGCCACGGGCAGGGTCGACGGGGATTACCGCAACCTCTCTTCGGTGCGTACTCAGGGTTATGAATTCCAGGTTTCCGCATTCCCGCTCCAGGGGCTGCAAGTATCCGCCAACTACACCTGGACGGATACGCTGGACCGTGATTCCGGAACCACCTTGGCGCGTCAACCACGGGAAGTTATCAACCTGAGCGGCGACTACAGTCTGCTCGATAACCGCCTTTCCCTACACCTCAATATGCAATACGTGGGCGAACGCTACAACAGCGCCAATGAAAGCAACTTAATGCCCTCCTACACAGTCTGGAACGGGACCATCCGCTACCGGATTTCGGAACGCTTCCAGACCTACCTGCGCATCGACAACCTGTTCGACAAGTATTACGAGGAGATCATCGGCTATTCAACGCCTGGTCGCAGCGCCTACGTCGGCTTAACCACACGCTTCTAAAAACACCAAAACCCTCCGACAGGCAATGCGTCTTAAATTCCTCATCTTTGGAAGTTCTCTAATAGCCCTGGCAATCATTGCCCTGTCGTTGACGGGTGGCGGCGGTCGCTCTCCAGAAGGAGAGCGGCCGCTTCCGCCTCCGGGCTTTCCTATGGAGGTTGTCGATGCGATCCACAGCCGCATCCATTTACAAGCAGCTCCCCGACGGATCGTTTCCCTGTCTCCAAGTGTCACGGAGACCCTTTTTCTTCTCGGGGCCGGTGACCTTCTGGTCGGCCGTTCCCGCTATTGCACACAACCCGAGGCCGCCCTCGACGTGGAATCCGTCGGCGGTGTTACCGACCCCAACCTTGAAAAGCTCGGTCTGCTGAATCCGGACCTGGTCATTGGCATCACCATGGGGCTGCGAACAGAGGTCGCGGAGCGCATGAAACAGGTCGGCCTCCAGCCCATGTATTTCCGTCAACGCTCACTCGACGATGTGCGCGACGATGTGCGTCTGCTGTCCCGCATCGTTGACCGACCCGAGGTGGGCGAAGCCTGGGCTGAAGAAGCCGACCAGCGGCGCGCCCAGGTCATGGAGGACATGCAGAATTTCTGGGAAGACCAACAGCCTCGGGCATTGATTTTCTACTACAATCCGGGCGGAATATTCAGCGCAGGCGAAGGCAGCTGGCCGGGGTCCATGCTCGAAGCCCTCGGGCTCAGCAATCTGGCCACCGGACTGGACAGTGCCTGGCCGCGGCTTTCAACGGAGTGGATTCTGTCCCAAAATCCCGAAGTCATTATCTACGCCCCCACCTCAAGTGGGGATGTTGAGGCGGCAACGGCCCACCGCGAACAGATCCTTTCGGACCCGCTGTGGCAGAACATCGAGGCCGTCCGCAATGGCCGCATCATCATCGCCAACCGCAGTGCCCTGGTCAATTCAGGGCCTGGCGCATTCACGGCCCTCGAAGATCTGGCCGAAGCCTTACAGGCGACCTATCAGGATGCAAACTGAGCACCAGCTGGAGTGTTTGATCGATGCCAAAGGCATCTCCGTCGGTTACGGAGACAAGCAGGTATTGGAAAGTATCGACATTCAACTGCAAGCGGGGGAACTGCTGGGGGTCGTAGGGCCCAATGGCTGCGGCAAAAGCACGCTCCTACGCACCTTGACGGGTCGCCTGCCGGCCTGGAGCGGATCCATTGAGGTCATGGGCCAGGCTTTGTCGGCGTATTCGCGCATGCATTTTGCCCGCAAAGTTGCGGTGGTTCCCCAAGCCGACCCACCGCCCTTCGATTTCACCGCCAATGAACTGGTCATCCAGGGACGCCGCCCGCACTGGCGCTTTCTCAGCGGACCCAGCGCCGCGGACCGGGCCCTCGCCGTCAACGCGATGCAAACCGCCAATATCGCCCACCTGAAGCACCGCAGCATCCGCAACCTGAGTTCAGGCGAATACCAACGGGTCCTGGTCGCACGCGCCCTGGCCCAGGACGCACCCATTCTGCTGCTCGACGAGCCCACGGCCCACCTCGACGTGGGCCATGAGGTTGAAGTTTTCCGCCTCCTTCACCGACTCTGCCGATCGCGCGGCGTCGGCATCCTCTGCATCGGCCACAACCTCAACGCCGCAGCCGCCTATTGCGACCGCATGGTTTTGCTGGATGAAGGACGCATCAAAGCCGAAGGTAGCCCGCAAATCGTTCTGACC
>JBJHBN010000075.1:0-8174 GCA_050485505.1 Opitutales bacterium
TCGCCGTCGGCCAGCTGACTCCAGCTGAAGGCTGGCATGTCGTCAGGCAACTGATTCTGGGAGAAGACCTTTTCAAACTGCTCGCGCTCGTGCCGGCCAGTGCCTTCGCCGTGAATGCGGTCGGTTAGGGCTACGGCCAGCTGCTTTTTACAGTCCATCGGATGCAGCTGTTTCAGCTCGCGAACGGTGTCCTCGGTTTTGAGCAGGAGCAAGCGGTAGTAATCCCACATGATTTCGTCTGAAATCGACATTACTTTGCCGAACAGGTCGCGAGGGCTGTCGTTGAAAGCGATGAAATTATCGTAGGATTTCGACATCTTGCGCACGCCATCGGTGCCGACCAACAGGGGCAGGGTCAGCACGGCCTGCTCCGGTTGTCCGGCTTCCTTTTGCAACTGGCGACCGACCAGGCAGTTGAAGGTCTGGTCGGTGCCACCCAGTTCGACATCGGATTCAATCATCAGCGAATCGTAGCCCTGAACGAGTGGGTAGAGGAATTCAATGATCGAAATCGGGGTGTTGGATTGGTAGCGCTTGGAAAAATCGTCGCGCTCCAGCATGCGCGCCACCGTCATTTTACGGGCGAGGCGGAGGCAGTCGTCGAAGGACATTTTGTCAAACCACTCGCTGTTGTAGCGCACGGTGGTCTTTTCCGGGTCCAGAATGCGGTGGGCCTGCTCAACGTAGGTTTCGGCATTGGCTTTGATCTCCTCTTCGCTGAGCACGGGTCGCGTTGAAGAACGGCCGGAGGGGTCGCCGATACGGGTCGTGAAGTCGCCGATTATGAGGGTTGCCCTGTGTCCGAGGTCCTGGAACTGCCGGAGCTTGTTGAATACCACCATGTGGCCGAAGGTCAGGTCGGGTCGGGTTGGGTCGACGCCCAGTTTCACGTTCAGGCATTTGCCAGCTGTGAGGCGCTCGACCAAAGAATCCTCACCATATAGCTGATCCGCATTTTGTTTGATGATCTCGATCGCATTCATGAAAAGCGCGCAGCATGCTGCTCTTGACGAACTTTGCAAGAACTTAGGCCCTGTTTCAGGGACTCAAAGGTTTTCGCTGATTCAGCTTGAGCCGAGGGGTCGGCTTACTCCATGCTGCCGCTCAAGAAAATGAAGCTATGCCATCTCCAATCTGGATTAAAAATCCTTCTGTTTTTCGGACTTACTTCCTTGCTTTGGGCTGAGTCGGTTGAATGGGTCTTTGAAGGCCGGATCTGGCAAATGGATCCTGAACTTGAAGCTGCCTACGGGTCGGATGCGATTTTTTCCGGAAGCTTGCAAACCTCAATATTTGAACCCTATGCGACCGGTGATCTGGCCGGTGGAGAGTCTTTCGAGGGGGGCATCCTGGGAGCGGAGCTCACTTTGGACCGCAATCACCTGGTTTTGCTGGAGGGAATTCAGGCAGAGGGGTGGCCGATAGTCGATCTGAGACCCGGAATCGAGACGGATGCGCTGGTTTTTATTGTGCCTTTGCAAACGCTGGTTGCCGCGGATGAGTGGCAGGTTGTCTGGCTTGAGTTGGGATTACACGGTTCGGGTGGTCAGCTTTTGCCGGCGGGCACTGCCTGGCCGGATTGGACTGCTGAGTTTGATTGGGATTGGGCTTGGTTTCGCCTTAGTTTCAGCGCACCCGATGTGGAAGAGAGGCGCGTTATCGAGGGTGGGTTGGATGTGTTTGCAGCGGTGGAAGAAGCGTTGACTCCTGAACTCGAACTGGAGCGTATGCGCCTTCTGCTTGCTGACCTGGCGCTTGATTTGGACGAGCGGGATCTCCAGATTCTCGATTTAAGGAATCAGCTTGCCACTGCGGATGAGCGCATTGCCGGCTTGAACCGTACTCTTGACCGGGTCTGGGAAGATCAGGACCGGTTGCGTGCGGAACGTGATCGTTTGTTGGAGGTGATGCCGCTCGGTGATGATGAAGCCTGGCAACAGCGTCTGGCTGAGAAGGAAGCGGAGTTGGCCTTGCTGGATGAATCTTACCGGAGCCTGCAGGAGGACTTTGAGCAGCTGCGCTACGCCTATCAGGATGCGGATGGTGAACGCAGGCGCTTGCGCTATGAGACCGAGAGTTTGCGCGATGCCCTGGAGCAGGAGCGGTCGATTCGACGCATGGCTCAGGATCGCCAGGGTCTGGGAGGGTTGAGTGACCAGCGTGGACTCTCGGAAACGGAAAATCAGGAAAATCCCAGTTTCCGAATTGTGGAACACCCCTTGGTGATTCAACCGGTGGACGGGTCTGCAACGAGCGATTCGGTCCAAGTAGAGGAACGCTCAGGCTTGCCGACCGTCGAAGATGAATCTTCGGCCTATGAGGAGTCGCACGGTTTCAGGCGTGCCCTGCAACGCCGTCGAGGTCCGCGAAGTCGCTGAGTTGATAAGCCGGTTTTTATATGGATACGAGCTTACGCCATCGGGTGAATGCCGGCCGCGAAGCGGTGAAAAATCAGCTGCGCTTTTTCCGTCAACAGTTTGGCGCTGTCCTCAGTGAATGGAAGTCCGACGACACTCGCGTCACTTTTGCCGATTTTGCGATTTCCGAGAAGGTGTTCAAGGAATTGCGGCAGTCCTTTCCTGAAGATCATTTCTGCTCGGAGGAATCCAACCCAAGCGATGAAATCATCCAGCTTGGTAGCCGCTACAGCTGGGTTCTGGATCCGATTGATGGAACCAATAACTATGCGCTTGGCATCGTCTTTTGCGCGATATCGCTTGCATTGCTGAAGGACGGGGAACCAGTGTTTGGGCTGATTTACGACTTCAGTCGCGATGAATTGATTCAGGGCGGTCCGGGCTTTGGAATTCAGCGGGGAAACGGTCCCTGGCGTTTGCCTGCAGCCGCGCCGCTGGAGGAACGCTCCGCGGTTGTTGGGGCGCACTTTCCGCTTCCTCCAGAGCATTTAGCCTCACTAGCGCCTCTTTTAGGGCGATTTCGATTACGTAGCTTTGGCAGTGGCGCCCTAAACCTGGCTTACACCGCACTTGGTGTGCTGGACGGATGCATCGACTTCAAGGTCAAGGTCTGGGACATTGCTGCGGCGGTGGCCCTGATTCGAACTACGGATCGGCAGTTACTGTTCATGGATGCGCAGCCTTTTCCCCTGCGCGAGTTTCATGCAGAGGCACCGACTATCCGCTACATCGCTGGCAGTCCGGCCTTCGTCGACTGGATGCGACTCAACTGTCCCTTGTTGCAAGGAACTTGAGTGCAGCGCTGTAACCTTGCAGACCGAGACCAGCAATTTGTCCGATGCAGGTGCCTGCAGTGTAGGAATGACGGCGAAAGCGTTCGCGACGATGGATGTTGGAAATATGCACTTCGATCCATTCGATCCCGCTTCCGGAGAGGGCGTCGCGCAGTGCGATACTGGTGTGGGTAAAACCGGCCGGATTGATAATACCCGCATTGAAGCCATCGCCAGCAATCCGGCTTATTTCGTCGATCAGCGCTCCCTCATGGTTGCTTTGGAAACAATGCAGCGCGACGCCGAGCGCTTCGGCTTCTGAGATCATTCGGGATTCCAATTCCTTAAGGGTCGTGCTACCGTAGATTTCTGGTTCACGTTTGCCGAGGCGGTCAAGGTTCGGGCCATTGAGGAGAGCGATCTTTTTCATAATTCAATAGGTGTAATCCATTGCATCGTCAGCGGACAGCAAATTTTGCTCGATGACGGCCTTGAGGATCAGGAATCCGATTAGCCAAACCTGATGCTTATAGGAATACGGGTGGATGTTGTCGGTGCGAATGCCTCCGTCAACATTGCGGGTGGTGCTGACACTCTGGCGCAGGTAAGGCGCCAATGCCTGTTCGAACTCCTCAAGCAGTGGGTAAGGCACAGCTACCTGGTCTATCAAATCACTGGCTTGGGTTTGTCCCAGCATGGTGGAGGTATAGGAAAACATTGCCGCCTTTTCAGGCAGCTGAGAGCGCAGCTTTTGGTATTCGGGATCATCAATCAGTTTTTTGCCCTCACGGAACCAGACCCAGTCTTCGGCCGCAGAGGTGATGATGAGGTCGCCGGAATCCGCGTCGAGGCCAATAAGTGGTGACAAGCCGTCCTCCAGTTCAAGCTGGAGGTCAATCCATGTGATGGAACCGACCTCGTAGACCCGGGCTCCGAACTGTTCGGCATAGGGGATTGCCGGGCGTAGTTTCTCCCCCGCACCGGGAAAAAGAGCGGCAAAAGCAACCTCAATCGGTGCGTCGACAAAGCTGTCTTGGGTTGGGTCGTAAGCGAGGCTGGACGGTGGAAGATAGAACGCCAGACTGACCGGTTGGTCGAAGGCCAGGATCAGGTCACGCACACTAAGGCCGTCCTCGCTCAGCTGCATTTGCAGCTGTTGCTGGATCATCATTTGGCCAAATGGCCCCATCAGGTCGCCAGCAAGTGCTTCCGTCAGACGCAGGAGGTTTTGTGGGTTGAGTTGGAGCTGCAGCACCAGGTCGGATTTTGCGGAATAGGTTTCCGCAGCTTCAAAGGACCGGTCCGTCAGGTTTAAGATGCCCCAAATGCCCCTCGGTTCCCCTTCGACCAGGTGAAGGATTGATGCGTTGTTGAAATAACCGTGTTTAAGCGGATAGGAAGCTGCACTTAAGCCTTTTATATCCGTCAGGCCCAGGCGTTCGTAGAGTTTTGAGATATCCACAGGGAAGGGCGGCATGCCCTCCTGTTGGATGATGAACTCGCGGTAAATCCTGTTCCCAAACTCGCCTATGCGCTCAAAGTCTCCTTCGAGATCCGTGTAGAAATAGACAGAAGCCCCCTTTAGTGGCAGGGAGGCATCTGAGGCACTGTCAGCGCCGAGCCTCAGCTGGGTGAACGGTGGAATGCAGAGCAGGCAGAGGAGGCCCGCGGTGAGACGAGGGAATTTCATTTCTTTACGACTTGGGTTTGAAAGCTTAGATGGCTAGTCCTATTTTAAAATGATGACAAGGCCAACAACCGAAAGCCAGGGATTTTCAGTGGAGGCTGTGCGCGCGGATTTTCCGATTTTGCGCACAGAGGTCAACGGTCAGCCGCTGGCTTACTTTGACAATGCCGCTACTTCGCAGAAGCCGCAGGCGGTGATCGACCGTCTGACTGCCTATTACTCTATGGAAAATGCGAATATCCACCGTGGAGTGCATGCGCTCAGTCAGGCAGCGACGGAAGCCTACGAGGCGGCGCGCAAGGTGGTGGCTCGCTTCATAGGTGCGCCGGAAAGCCGTGAGGTGATCTTCACCCGGGGCACAACCGAGGCCATCAACCTGGTCGCCTCGGGTCTCGGCCAGACGCTGCTGAAAAAGGGCGACACCGTTTTACTAACCGAATTGGAGCACCATGCGAATATTGTGCCGTGGCAACTGCTGGCAGAGCGTATTGGGGTTCGCATAGAGGTTGCCCCGGTGTTCGATACCGGTGCCCTGGATGTGGAAGGCATGAAGGCGAAAATAGTTGCTTGCGCACCCAAAGTCGTCGCCTTCAGTCACGCATCCAATGCGCTGGGGTGCATCAATCCTGCCCGTGAGCTGATCGAGGCAGCGCACTCAGTTGGAGCACTGGTGGTGCTGGACGGGGCGCAGTCGACGGCGCATTTTCCGGTCAATGTCGCTGAATTGGATTGCGATTTTTTTGCCTTCAGCGGGCATAAAGTCTTCGGGCCCACAGGGATCGGAGCACTTTATGGCAAGGCGGGCTTGCTGGGTTCTTTGCCGCCCTACCAGGGCGGTGGCGACATGATTGAGAAAGTCAGCTTCAAGGGAACGAGCTTTCGCGGTTTGCCGGAGCGTTTCGAAGCGGGCACGCCCAACATTGCCGGAGCCATTGGGCTCGCCGCTGCAATGGAGTATGTCGATGCCCTTGGGCGGAAAGCTCTGGACGCACAAGAACGCGCTTTGGTGGAATACGCTCTGGACGCCCTTGCCAGCGTAAAAGGCATTCGGGTGTTGGGTGGCGATGGCCCACGGGTCAGTCTGGTATCCTTTCTGATGGATGGCGTGCACCCACACGACATTGCGTCCTTCCTGGACGCGGAAGGCATTGCGGTGCGCACTGGTCACCACTGTGCCCAACCCCTAATGGAACGCCTGGGCATTCCAGGCACCACCCGGGCGAGTTTTGCTTTCTACAACACCTTTGCGGAAATCGATCGCCTCGTCAAAGGCTTGCACCGGATTCAGAAGGTCTTCGGCAACTGACCCTTGCCCCAGAATTGCAGGGTGTGCTGGACCTCCTCGGGGGTGTTCACACATTTCCACCCAAAGCTGCAGGTGAGGCCTTCGAGGCGGCGATACCCCATTCGCTTCCAGAACGGGTCGAGCGGACGGTAGCCGATTGGGCGGAGAGGGTGTTCTTTGGTGCGGATTACTCCACAGAAAGTATTGAAGCTCCGGCCCAATTCCCGGGCATGCTGCTCACGGCTTTCGAAAAAGGCATGCCCAATGCCCTGTCCCCGGTATTCCGGAAGCAGTACGGACTCACCGAAATAGAAGATCGAATCGAGTGCGAATCCGGATGCGGTGAAGGGGGTTCGAAAATCTTCATCCGCCGCTTCCAGCGCCATCCCGGTTGAGACACCGACTACCTTGCCTCGCGTCAGGGCCAGCACAAACACACTGCTTTCTGTGCTGGCATACGACTTCAAATACTCGGCTTCGTATGATTCGCTGCCATCGTAGAGGTAGGGAAATTCGCGGAAGACGGTAATGCGCAGTTTGGCAGTATCACTAATGTATGGAAGAATGTCCTTCCCGGAGACTCGACGGATTTGTATCGATGGACTCATTTGCAGCTTTAGAATACTTTACATCAGATAAGTTCGATTTTTATGAAATTGAATGCGCGGACCTATCTGAAACGGGAGCCACCAGTGCTTCTTGCACCGGGTGTGAGAGCTGTTTGCAATTCCCTTTTTGCGTTGCCATTGGGTGACTTTATCCCGAACACTGGAACAACTATTTAGCCCTCTTTGTTTCACCTCTACACAATGAATCATGGTCAATAAACCCGAACCAACCCTCGATTCCGGCATGGAAGCGTTTGCCGAAAACCCAAGGATTAAAGGGCATTTGGCCGATTTGGTGGTGCGCAATCTCGCGGCGTATCCCTTGCGTAAGATCATTGTCGACCGTAGCAGGGATCGGGTCGAGCTGTCCGGCGGTATGCTGCTGGCTGCAGCCTTGGCGCTGAGCGAACAGTGGAAGCAGTTAACTCCGGAACGGCGTGTAGGCGTGGTTTTCCCTTCGGGCCTTGGAGGCGTATTGACGAACCTGTCTCTGACCTTGCTGGATAAAGTTCCGGTCAACCTGAACTTCACAATGGGCGGCGATGCCATTGAATCCTGCATTGAAAGAAGCGAAATCCGCAATGTGATCACGGCGAAACCGGTTATCGACAAGGTGCCTGATTTTCCTTGGCCGGAAGCAACGCATGACTTGCTCAAGATCCGTGCGAAACTTTCGAAAAAACGTATTTTGTGGAATTTTCTGAGAATTCTGGCGCTTCCTGGGGGGGTGGTGTGTCGGCAGTTCCGGATCCCGAGCAAGGGTGGCAATCGTGAGGCCGGCCTGCTGTTTTCAAGTGGCAGCACCGGGATGCCCAAAGGCATCCCTCTCAGTCATAGCAATATCATTGCGAATTGTGAGCAGATCAGAGCCTGCCACTTGCTGGACAGCCAGCACACGCTGATGGCTTTTTTGCCCCTGTTCCATAGTTTTGGTTTCACTGTCACGCTGTGGTATCCACTTGTTTCGGGCTTGAAGACCGTGATGCTGCCTTCACCCCTTGAGACTAAACGAATCGCTGAAGCGATTGAAGCGGAAAAGGCAACGGTTATGATGGGGACTCCGACTTTCTTTCGCCCCTTCTTTAAGCGGGTAGAGCCTAAGCAGATCAAAAGTCTGGAATACATTGTTGGTGGTGCTGAGAAGACTCCCCCCGGCTTTGGGGAAAAATGGGAAGAGACTTTCGGAAGCTCCTATTTAGAGGGTTACGGCCTTACTGAAACTTCTCCGGTTGTCAGCGCCAACCTGCCCGCTATGGGGGGTCGCCCTGCCCGCACCCGGGCCGGCTCGGTCGGCCCGCTGATGGCGGGAATGCAGGCCCGGGTTACGGATGTCTCCTCGGGAAAACCCTTGTCGGTTAATGAATCCGGAATTCTCGAACTCAAAGGCCCTAACGTATTTAAGGG
>JBJHBN010000076.1:0-8136 GCA_050485505.1 Opitutales bacterium
CAGACCCTGGATGCCAACGAGAAAGGAGTTCAAAATGCCGCCCGTTGACACCAATGCCTTTGCCAACACCGCACGCGAACGCACTGCGGCCATTGTCACAAGGGCCCAGCAAGAGTCCGGACGGTATGGGACCTGGATACTTTTCCGCAAGGAAATGGATCGCTTTATTAAGGTCTCCGGTCAGACCATTGTCAGCCCGGTGCTTACCACCTTGCTGTGGTTTCTGGTCTTCGGCTATTCGCTCGGTGAACGCCTACAAGAGATCCAAGGCATTCCCTATGTCGATTTCCTCGTGCCAGGCCTGATCATGATGGCCCTCATTATGAATTCATTTCTGAATTCAGGCTTCTCCTTTTTCATTTCCAAAATTCACGGCACCGTTACCGATCTGCTGGTGTCCCCGCTGTCGCCGATGCAGATCCTCGCCGCCTACAGTTCGGCCTCGATCCTACGCGGAATGTTGGTCGGCGGCGCCATTTGGATCGTTGCCGCATTGATGGGGGCCTCGACCCTGCACAACCTCGGCTTGACTCTACTATTCATGGCATTGACCTGTTTTGTCTTTGCCTTGCTCGGCTTGATCATCGGCATCCTCGCCAGGGATTTCGACCATGTGAATTTCATTCCCAGTTTCCTGATCATGCCCCTAACCTTTCTGGGCGGTGTTTTCTACTCCATCGAGATGCTGCCCAAGCCCTGGGATTCGGCCTCCATGCTCAACCCCATCCTCTACATGGTGAACGGTTTGCGATACGGGATGACCGGAGTGTCCGATGTCCCGGTTTACTGGGGATTGCTGATTGTCTGCAGTGCCGTAGGCACCTGCTGGAGCCTGGCATGGTGGCTGCTGGCGACGGGCAGGAAACTACGGGAGTAAAAGCAGTTGCACCCAGGCAGGCCCTTTGTTTCGTTTAGATATAGAATCGTGAGCCAAAAGATACTTATAGCAGATGACGACCCGATCGTCCTAAAGATTGTTCGCCACAAGCTGCAGAACCATGCCTACGTTATTACCGAAGTGCGCGACGGCGACTCACTGGTGCGCGAAGCAAAATCAATCCGGCCGGACCTTATTATCAGCGACTTTTGGCTGCCCCATAAAAACGGCCTCGCAGCCCTGCAGGAAATCCGTGCTCATCCGGAATTGAAAAGCACTCCCGTAGTGATGCTGACGGCTCGGACTAGTGAGGAAGCGTTGATCGAATGCCTCGAAGGCGGCGCAGATGACTTTATGACCAAACCCTTCAGCCCGGACGAGCTGCTCGTCCGGATACGGCGCCTGATCCGCAGTGAGGGCCGAAACCGATGATCTCCTTCCTCCGTTCTACAGTCTTGGCCCTGACCTTACTGGCAACAGGTGGAGTGCTGGCAAACGCTGCACTGGACCGCGCTCAAGAAGCCCGGTTGAGCGGCGATTACGCCTTGGCCATTGGCATTTACGAGGAGCTGCTTGCTGAAGACCCCAGCAACCACGAAGCCTTGCTCAATTTGGGCGTGACATTGGGATGGGACGGTCAGTTCGACCGTTCCCTGGCTGTATTGGAAAGCGGCTTGGAACAACACCCCAACAGCATCGAAATGCAGATGGCCAGAGCACGCACGCTTAGTTGGAAAGGCGATTTCAGCCGCGCAGCGGATCAGCTCGAAACTGTTCTGGAACAGGATCCCGGCAATATGGACGCGCGCATCCTGCAAGGCCGAATACTCGGCTGGCAGGAGCGTTACGATGCGGCCGAACAAAGTTACCGCGACATACTCGAAAGTTACCCGGATTCTATCGACGCACTCGAAGGCATGGGTGACCTCTATGTCTGGCGGGAACGTTTCGACGACGCACGTCATTACTATGAAGCCGCGCTCGCACTTGACCCAAACTCCGCCGCTCTACAGCGCAAATTGAAAAACATTGAGGACCTTGGACCCTGGCGACTGGATGCAGGGATCCGCTTTGGCAGCTACCGGCGCGGGGACAGGCCAAACTGGAAAGGCGCTTACCTGACACTCGGATACCGTCTGACAAGCGAAACCGGTATTTGGCTTGGCATAGCCGTCGATGAACGCTTCAACGCAACCGACTGGAGTTACGAAGCGGGCGTCAGCCATCGCTTCGGCGACGACTTGTCTGCGAGTCTGGCCTACGGCTGGTCCCCGGATGCGCGTTTCACTCCGCGCACACAAATCCGCGGCAACATTACCTGGCGCTTACACGACCACCGTGAACGCCCCACTTTCCTTATCGTCGACCCACGTATCTCCCGCTACAGCGACGGCACAGCCACTTCCATTCCTTTCGGGTTCCGCCAATACCTGAATCAAAACTGGTATTTGACGCTGCGCTTGATTCCAACCCGCAACCTCGACAGCCGTTGGACCTATGGCTGGTCCGGTCAACTAAATTGGCGGGTACGCCAGCATTTCCAACTGTATGCAGGGCTCGCGCGGGGACGTGAATCCATCGATCGCAATCCGGTCACTCTCATTTCGACTCTCCACACGCGAGCGTATTTCGCCGGTGCCGCATACGAATTCAATCCCCGTTGGAGCGCACGTCTTGACTACGTTCACGAGGAAACGGTCGGTTCGGTCATTCTAGATCTCTGGCATGTTGGCATTACTCGCAGATTCTGAAGCATTCATCCTGCTCGAATGGGTAGTCGGGCTTACAGTCGCCCTTGCACTGCTGGGAACCTTGCTCTATGTCGGCCTATTTTTTGCCCGTCTGCTTCAGGAATACAACAACCGCTACGATAGCCGTCGGGAGGAAGAGCTCACCGACATGATTTTCAACGTGCTGTATGGAGATGGCAAGGCACCGACCATAGCCTCCCTGCCCCATCGCCGCGACGTGCACCTTCTGCAGCGCGCCTACATTGCCATCATCAGCCATCTCCGCGGCAGCGACCGCCAGAAGGCGGCAAGCCTACTGCGCGAAAGCGGCCTGGCAAAGGCGATCTACGAGTCCGCTGTCTCTAAAAAAGCCGACTGGCGCGAAGAGGCGGCCCGCTTGCTCAAGCACTTCCAGACAACCGAATCGTTCAGACGTCTGGAATGGTTGTTGGATGACCCGGTCTATCCCGTGCGCCTGCAGGCAGCACGTTCCTTGGTTATGATGGACCGTGTAAGGGACTTGAAGGATCTGCTGGAACGACTGGCCCCGGAGGAAATGAGCGCTTCACTGATGCTCTCGGATCTGTTCCACAGTCTCCAGCCAGAACTGTTGGAACAAGCCTTGTCCATGCTAGATGAAGAGCTGGACCCCGAATGGAAGGTCTACTTCATACTCGCTTTCGGCGAACGGGATCTGCCCGATGCCGCGCGGATTATCGTTCGGCACATCGATGATCCTGAGGAAATTGTCCGGGCGGCCTGCTGGCAGTCCCTGTATCGCCTGGACGATCCGATCGCTTCAGAACATCTGGAACGCGGCCTCAACGACATTTCCCCGGACGTACGGTCACAGGCAGCAAACTGCGCCGGCATGCTCAAGGACTCGCGCTTCGCCAACCAGCTCGAGCTGCTGTTAATGGACTCTGACTGGTGGGTGCGGTTCCGCGCAGCACTGGCGCTTTATAACATGAAGAAGACCGGGCAGGGCATTCTGCGCAAAGCCGTCGAACGCGGTCAGGAACCGCAGCGAACAATCGCCGAACAAGTTCTCCGGGAACACGGCCAACTGAAAACCCAACCCGCATGACCTTCGCTGACATAGCCCTGTTGCTGATCCGTACCGTTAGCCTGTTTATCCTGTTCATGGCCTTGCTGCAGGCCATCTACTACACGGCTCTGGTCGTGCTGGCCTGGAAGGCGCTGCGCAAAGGTGTTGGACGCGAACGCTTCAAGACACCCGACTGGCTTCTGTCGAGCCATGCGTCAACCGGTATTTCAGTATTGGTTCCCGCCTACAACGAAGCCGCCAACATTGTTGAAAACATTCACTCCATGCTGTCTCTCCACTACCCCCTCTTTGAGGTTGTGGTCGTCAACGATGGCTCAAAGGACGATACAGCCCAGCGCGTGATTGAGGCCTTCAAACTCGAACGTTCGGAAATGGCTCATCCGGATTCGGTCCTTCACAAGCCGGTTCGTGGTGTTTACCGCTCACGTGAAATTCCGAACCTTGTGTTCATCGACAAAGAAAACGGCGGCAAGTCTGACGCCCTCAATGCTGGAATCAACTACAGCCGCCATCCACTTTTCTGCTCGATCGATGCAGACTCCTTGCTCGACCCAGACTCATTATTGAAAGCCGTGCGGCCTTTTGTCGAAGACCCGGGACACACCATTGCTGTTGGCGGAACAATCCGAGTGGTCAATGACAGCGAAGTCCACGCCGGCCGTATCATCGAAGAAAGGTTCCCCAAAAAGTGGCTGGCTCGTTTCCAATACGTCGAATACTTCAGGGCCTTCATGCTGGCCCGTCTGGCCTTCAGCCACATCCGTTCAGTGGCCATTATCTCTGGAGCCTTTGGCGTTTTCAAGCGCCGGGCAGTGATTGCCGTAGGAGGCTACACCCACGGCACAGTGGGCGAAGACTTTGAATTGGTCGTTAAGCTTCACAAGTTCTTCTGCGATCACGACACGCCTTATCGGATCTATTCTATTCCGGAACCCGTCTGCTGGACAGAGGTACCGGAGAGTCTCAAAATACTGCGGCGACAAAGAAGCCGCTGGCAGCGGGGCATGTGCGAGACCTTGTTCACGCACAGGTCGATGATTCTGAAGCGCAAATACAAGACCCTCGGCGTTGGTGTCATGCCGCTCTTCGTTGTATTCGATATCCTTGGACCGATTGTAGAATTGGTTGCCTACCTTATGCTCGCGGGCCTCGCATTGGCCGGCATACTGAGCTGGGCTTATTTCTGGGCGTTCTTTTGCCTGGTGGTAGGCTACGGGATGTTCCTCAGTGTGCTCGCACTCGTAATGTCTGAGGCTACCCTTTTCCGCAGTCCTCGCTATCGGGACATGCCCCTGCTGTGGCTCACCGCACTGCTGGAAAACCTCGGCTATCGCCAGCTCAATGGACTCTGGCGAATGGAGGGTCTATGGCAGTTTTTCCGCAAAAAGCAGGCTTGGGGTGACATGCAGCGCAAGGGCTTTGCAGCAAAAAAACAGTGATCAGCTGCACGCAAAAGCTAACTTATTTAAGTTAAGCTTTACAGGCGGTGTTTTCCGACTTCACTGGGATTCATGGCACAGTCTATCCTAATCCTTCTTATTTGCCTGACTCAACCCCTGTTGCTGTTGGCGGGAACCAACGAACGCGCAGACAGACTGCGCTCGGAGATTGCCCGCCACGACCAACTCTATTGGGAAGCGCTTCGTCCGGAAATAACGGATGAAGCCTACGATGCGCTGGTAAGGGAATACATGCAATTGACCGGCGAAGCCCCGCCACCCTGGTCCGGCTCCGTCGAAACGGGTGAGCGCCGACCACACCGCCATCCAATGCTGTCCCTGAACAAACTGCATACTCATGACGACTGGCAGCGGTTTAAACAAATGATCCACAGGCTGGTCGATGCGCACACAATCGAATACCGACTGGAACCTAAATACGCCGGGGTGGCTAACAGTCTGATTTACAGGGATGGCTATTTTCAATACGCTCTTACCCGGGGGGACGGCGAGGAGGGGCTCGTGGTCAGCACTGTGGTCCAACTCACTGCAGCACCACCGGCCTATCTACCTGAAGCATCCAGAATCCCCTATCTGGAGATACGCGGCGAACTCTACGCGAACACTGCACAGTTCGAAGCGATCAACAAACAACGCTTGGAGGCCAATGAAGATCCCTATGTTCAGGCTCGCC
Source organism: Opitutales bacterium (assembly GCA_050485505.1). Lineage (GTDB taxonomy): Bacteria > Verrucomicrobiota > Verrucomicrobiia > Opitutales > Oceanipulchritudinaceae > JAFIGG01. Next base: position 5,810 of record JBJHBN010000076.1, read on the forward strand.
ATCTGGTTGCCGCCACGCTGCGCATTCAGGATGTGCATGTAGTTGCAGAACGATCCCTCAGCTTCGTGGCCTTCGATCTACGGACAAACGTATCAATGCCGGAAACAGAGACTCAAAGCGCAATAACCTCTGAACTCGCCAACTGGGGTTTTACCGTACCTGAACCCGTGTGGAAAAACCTTCCAGGGGACGCGGTTTACGAGCAGATTCAAGCATTTGGCCAACTCAGAGGACAGCTGAGTTTCCCTACCGATGGCCTGGTGATCAAAGTCGAATGCCGATCAACCCAATCCATTCTTGGCAGCACCCAGCGGGCTCCCCGTTGGGCTGCCGCCTGGAAGTATCCGGGGCCCCAGCTCAGTAGCCGAATTCTCGAAATCACCGAAAGTATCGGCGAGACGGGCCGCATCACCCCAATTGCCCACATAGAACCTGTTGAGATAGAAGGCATTCGCATTGAAAACATATCACTGCACAGTCCCGATCACCAACAGCGCATGGGCTATCTGCCTGGGCAACGAATATATGTTCACCTCGCGGGTGGTGTAATCCCAGCTATTGTGAAAGTGATTGAAGATTGACGGTTACGCCCGTGGCCAACGAAATGATTTACATGACCCAGAAGCCACCTTCATCGACTCATGCAGTTGCCCGCCTTATTGATCACGCTGTCCTCAATCCTACGGCGGGCGATAAAGAACTGCGTGAGCAGGTCGCATTGCTGTCCGCCTGGCCCATCGCCAGCTTCTGTGTGAAGCCATCCATGATTTCTTTGGCAGCAGCACTTCTCGAAGGCAGTGAAAGCGTTGTTTCCACCGTCATTGGATTCCCCCACGGAGGCACTCTGCCCCAGGTCAAAGGCTATGAATGCGAACAGGCATTTTCCCTCGGAGCCCGCGAGGTGGATATGGTTATCAACCTGGGCAAAGCCCTCGACGGGGACTGGGCGGCAGTGAGCCGTGACATCGAAGCCGTGTTGGTGGCCACGCGTCACAACAAAGGGGTCCTAAAGGTCATTTTTGAAGCAGGTCTTCTTCCAAGTGAGAGCAAAGTTCAGCTCTGTAAGCTCTGCAGTGAACTCGAAGTCGACTTTGTCAAGACCTCCACCGGTTTTGGTTTCACTAAGGGTTCGACCGGCGGATACGACTCCACTGGGGCAACCGATGCAGACCTGAAACTGATGCGCCAGCACACGACGCCATCGATAGGCGTCAAAGCTTCAGGTGGCATTCGCAACCTGCGAAGCCTGCTTCATGCGACGGAATTAGGTGTTTCCCGTATTGGAACTTCGAGCACGTTAAAAATACTGAAAGAGGCGGAAGAGAGATTCGGTTAATGAAGGTTAACCTTTCATCACGGCTCGGTAGGCGCGGGGGGATTTCCCCATGATGCGGCGGAACAGGCGGGAAAAGTAATAGCTGTCTTCGTAACCTACTGCATTGGCTATTTCACTGATTCGGAGCGATGTGGTATCCAGTAGCCAGCAGGCTTGTTGTATTTTGAGCCGAATAAAATAGTCCATCGGAGGATAGCCGGTATGCTGCCTGAACAATGAAGCGTAGCGCGCAACGGACAGTCCGCTCATGCGTGCCAAATAGGGCAATTCACAACGTTGATGAATGTGCTTCCGCATCCAGTCCAAAGTCCGTTCGACCGGGCCATCTCCCTGTGACAATGAACCCCTGGCCTGCAGACGGTAGCATTCAGCCAAAATCAGGCGAACGTGCGCGGCAGCCGACAAAAGATTGGAAAGGGTATAATCCTCTTCGAGGCGCTCATGCACCTTAGTGAATTCCATCCCGCCCAACACACCAGCCGGCAGTTTCAGCACCGCTGGTTGGTCGGCAAATAAGTCCTTAAAGGCCGTCAGATTCTCGCCCCGCAAATGCACCCAGTGTATGGACCAGGGGTTTTCAATATCCGCACCGTAGGCGTGAGGCAACCCATCCGGAATCAGAGCCAGCGAATCCGGCTCCACAACCAGCGGCCGATTCTCGCCAATCTCCACCCAGCCCCTGCCCGCCGTGCAGGCAATTAGGATCAATTCGGGCAAAGACTGAAGGCGCTCGACATGATGCCCACTCGCATGCGGGAAAAATCCAGCTGAGACCGGCATTAGGTTTTTCAGAAGCGCATGCTTCATCCCCTCTTGAACCACCGAGTCCGGCAATACTACAAGTTTCTCCCCAATGAAGCCTTGTTTTTGACGATGTTGAGAGGATGTTTTCATATTCTCAGACAAAAATAATATAATCCATCTTTAGAATGCAATAATCCATTCATGCAGCGGCTATTTTGGGATAGGATATAGGCATGAGTCAGTCATC
>JBJHBN010000077.1:0-8050 GCA_050485505.1 Opitutales bacterium
TTATTGATCATGTTGGGCACCTGATTCCATGAAATCAGGCCTTCCGCACGCTCCCCTTTCATAAAGGCCAAAGTGTTTGCTTCATGAAAAGAAGGGCCGAAACGCAGTTCATCCCCGAAATTCTTGCTGAAACCCTCAATGTCACCGCCGTCGAAAAACGGGTCGGCAAGCGTCATGACACCTGTCGGCCAGCGGTCCGGATCCAGACTGCCTTGAGCGAGCCCATAGGAAGTGCGGTCGATCCTGTATTCCTTATCCCGCCGATCGAGGGACAAGCCAATTTGTGTGGTCCAGATTGTAGATCCGACATCGAACTCCTTCGAAACATCCAGATCCCCACCGCTGCGCTCATCCAGGCTCAAAGTCTTTGTGTTCCGGTGCACGGTCCGTCCCGTAAGGTTTGAGTAGGCACCGAACGAACCCTTTCTGGAGATCACTGGATTGTCCCCACCTGGGTCCTGAACATACGGATTCTCAACCCCGGCGACCGGAATGGCTCCTGATCCCGTTGAGCTTTCGGTCGCGAAATCCATCCAGTTCAACTCCGAATCCTGACGCGCTTCCGAATTATACAGCTTCCATTCCACATCGATTTCCATCGGTAGGCGGCTGTTGCCCCCAAGTTGATAGGTTGTGATCCGATCTTCACGGAGTGTGTGCCGGTAGGTGCGGCTCATGTTTAGAGGCCATAAGCCACCTCGGGTGAACAGGCGATTATCCTCATCATAGGCTAGTTGACCGAGCTGAATGGCCTCATTAAAGGTGATCCGTTTGTTCGTATTGTTCGGCGACATGGCCAGACGCTCGGCATTGAAAGGATCGCTCAGGTCCGCGCCGAGCTGTTCCGCGACCGCCGAAGTGAACAACTGGGTGCCGGAATAGAATTGGCTACTGTCGGTGAGACTCTGTGAGAAGAGGTGCTCGTTCACGGTGTCCTCAAAACGATTGTAGCTGGCAGAGAGGTAAACCTCGTGGTTTGGATTGATACGGTATTCCAATCGTCCGGAAGCTCCCTGGCGGTCACGTTCGATATTGAAGTGGCGCATATCCAGATTCTGTAGCGAGAAGCCACGGGGCCGATCCTCCCCTGGTCGAGTGCGAAACGGATAACCTTTGTCCAAATTCCATCCCCAAGTCACAGTATCGGAACCTGAGTAGTCCACTCCCTGATTCACAGACAGTTGCAGGCCGATTGCACCATCTCCAAGGAAAGACAGGGTCTGACCATCAATAACTTCTCCATAGGTCACCGCACCCCGGTAACTCCAGCGATCCTGATGGTCCCGATAGGTTCCACTGGTCTCGATCCTCGCAAACCGGGAACCGCGATCAAGCGCACTACGGGTTATCAAGTTGACCGTTCCACCGATAACATTGCCCTTTTGTTCGGGCAGCCAGGTCTTGGACAGCTCAATACGCTCGATTTGATCGTTGGTAATAACGTTCATGTTGACCCTGCGTCCATCTTCTTCAGGCGTAGCAAGGGAAACCCCGTCGATCTGAACCGAACTGTATTCGGGGGCACCACCACGCACAATTACGAAACTACCGTCGCCCTGATCGGTCTCCATCGTAACCCCCGCAGCCCGCTGGAGTGCTTCCGCCGGATTCCGGTCTGTAAACTGTCCAAAGGCATCGGACGAAACTACTTCACGGTAATCGCGGGCCGAACGGCGAATGTCCATCGCTTTGGCAGCCCCGATCAGCGAACCTTCAACCGCAAATGCTTCCAGATCGAAGATCTGGCCTTCGCGGGTAAAAAGGAAGTTCATAGTTACTTCATCGTTTACGCTTTCCAGAACAACCGGTCGGCGCTCGGAAGGCACCCCTGTCGGTGAAGCCACAACAGTGAAGGATCCTGCAGGAACGTTCGCAAAGCGATAGCGGCCCCCGCGATCCGTGGTTACGCTGCGTTCCAGAGAAGGGATCGAGACGCGCACCCCTTCGAGGTAAATGGCATTGTCCTGATCGTAGACCGATCCCGAGATCACAGCCGACCAGGCTGAAACCCCGGAAATCATCCCGATAGTTACCGCAGCCGAAACACTGCACACATTCTTTAATCTAGCAGAGAAAATCATCGATGCCGAAACTACACCCCATTCGTGGCTTTCCCGTGACAGGTCGGTTACGATTCGGTTACACAGCAGTTTATTCCAAATTGCCGGCAATTGCTTTACGATATTCTCATTTTTAAATACATTAAATTTAACAATTAGGAGGTATTTTTCGCTTGTAACACAATCGTCACGAATCTGTAGCGTAATCGACAGATTCAGCAGCTAGTTTAACGCGATGCATCGCCCTAGCCGACTCCAGCATTGTATATTAAAGTTCTTCCCGGTCTTAGTCATAGCGCTTATAACCAGCGCCTGCAGCCAACAACTATCATCCAGTGATGGAGATCTCTCTACACGCTTCACTGACAAAAATGGTGACATGGTGGCGGACCCACCCGAAAACCCAAGCAATTGGAGTGATCCCCAAACAATAGTATTTGCCTACACGCCAGTTGAGGATCCGGCTGTTTATAAGGATGTCTGGGCTGAATTCCTTGATCATCTGGCAAAAACAACCGAGCGCAAAGTGGTCTTCTTTCCCGTTCAATCCAATGCTGCTCAGCTGGAGGCAATGCGCGCCGGGCGTTTACATGTCACCGGCTTCAACACCGGCAGCGTACCTCTGGCGGTGAATGTGTGCGGATTTGTTCCATTCGCCATGATGGCAATGGAGGATGGAAGCTTCGGCTATGAGATGGAAATCATCGTTCCTGCAAGCAGCCCGATTCAGACTGTGGAAGAACTAAGAGGTCAAACCATTGCATTCACCTCACCCACATCCAACAGCGGATTCAAGGCGCCTTCCGTAATCCTCAGGGAAGAATTCCGGATGGAGGTCGATATCGACTTCGAGGCACGATTCTCCGGGAAGCACGACAACTCGATACTGGGAGTCGCTAATAATGACTACGATGCGGCTGCAATCGCCAACACGGTCCTGCACCGAATGACAGATCGAGGGATTCTCGCTGAAGATCAGATCCGGACGATATACCGCTCTCCTACTTTTCCAACTACGGCCTATGGTCATGCTTACAACTTACACCCAGACCTTGTCGCGAAAATCCGCGATGCCTTTTTCAGCTTTGACTGGGAGGGCACCGGACTCGGCAGGGAATACCGGGAAAACCAGTTTATACCCATTAGCTACAAAGAACACTGGGAAGTTATACGCCTCGTCGACCGCGGCTTTGGCATCACTTATTCGGACAGATGATTACCGACACAACAATCCTACACATTCACGCTTTGCGCAAACAGTATGCCGCTGGACCTGAGGTTCTCAAAGGCATCGACCTCATCCTCGGCTCCGGGGAGTTTCTTACTGTAATAGGTCCCTCGGGAGCAGGCAAAAGCACTTTGTTGCGTTGTATAAACGGTCTGGTGGAGGCCAGTTCCGGGAGCTGCAAACTCAAAAACTCAGAAGTCTTGGGGCTTCACGGTGCAGCAATCCGACAGGTTCGCAGGCGCATTGGCATGATCTTCCAATCCTACGCCTTGGTGGACCGACTGACAGTCATGGAGAACGTCCTCTCAGGACGCCTCGGATACACGGGGTTTTGGCAAAGCTGGCGACGGAAATTCCCGCAGGCAGATATCAACCACGCATTCGAACTACTGGAACGGGTTGGATTAAATGGATTCGAGAACCGGCGGGCCGATCGCTTGTCTGGCGGCCAACGTCAGCGGGTTGGCATCGCCCGCGCCCTGCTGCAATCGCCTGAGCTGCTGCTGGTCGATGAGCCAACTGCAAGTCTCGATCCAAAGACCGCACGTCAGATCATGCGATTGCTTCGCGAACTGGCAAAAGAGAGTAATCTGGGCGTCATCGCCAATTTGCACGATGTCGAACTCGCGCGCATGTTTTCGGACCGGATTGTCGGCCTGCGTGACGGCACGGTGGTTTTCGAAGGCAAACCCAGTCAACTTGAAAACAGTGTTCTGAGCACCATTTATGGAGAAGAAAGCTGGTCTACAGGCGGAGAGCAAGACGATGAGCAACCCTGAGTCCAAGGCTTCAACTTCCCACATCTGGCGGCGCCCCCGGCTCATCGAAACCCCGCTACTGAGATGGGCTTTGCTTTCCGCAGGCACACTCTACCTCTTTTTTGCTATGACAACCCTCGGCATTGATCTACCGCGCTTTCTGGCCGGAATCCCGAGGGCAAGTGAATTCATCGGCGGATTCTTTTGGCCCGACTTCATCACGCGCTCCAACGAAATCATCAAAGGATTCATCGAAAGCCTGACGATGACACTGGTGGCCACTGCACTCGGAGTGCTGCTGTCCATCCCATTGAGCATTGGCGCAGCCCGCAATTTCGCGCCAAGCCCGGTGTATCTGGTATGCCGGGCTATCATCGCCCTCAGCCGCACCTTTCCAGAGGTGATGATTGCGATCTTTTTTGTCGTGATGTTTGGTTTCGGTCCGTTCGCCGGCCTGGTTACGTTGGTTGTGGCAACCGTGGGATTTCTGGGTAAGTTGCTGGCGGAAGATATTGAAGCCTGTTCGCGCGACCAAATTGAAGCGGTCCGCGCCACCGGTGCATCCACCTCGCAGATACTGATTTATGCTCTGCTGCCACAAGTCTTCCCCAGGCTGGTTGGGCTCAGCCTCTACCGACTGGACATCAACTTCCGTGAATCAGCGATCATTGGCGTTGTTGGAGCTGGCGGTATTGGTGCAACCCTGAGCACCACATTGAACCGCTACGAGTTCTCCAGCGCAGCAGCAATCCTGATCCTGATAATTCTGATCGTCCTGCTCACCGAAAACATTTCCGGACTCATCCGCAAACGCTTGCTGTAATGGCCACCATAGAACACAACGGAACCAAAATCTGGCAACGACGAACGCCGAAAGCCCAATTGCTGATCTGGCTCGGATGGTTGCTTTTCCTGGCATTGCTACTGCTTTCATTTCGCGAGATCAGCACCGCAACATTGTGGATATTCGTCGCCGATGCGCACCGGCAGGCGGGCGACCTTATAGAACGCATGATTCCACCCAAAACCGCCTATATGGGATCGATCTGGAGACCGCTTTGGGATACACTGAACATCGCAACATTGGGTACCCTATTCGCCATCGTCATTGCACTGCCGCTTGCGTTCCTTTCAGCCAACAACACCACACCCCACAAGCTGATCCGTCAGATAGCCCTGTTGATCGTCGTTTCCAGTCGTTCAATCAACACCCTTATCTGGGCGATTCTGTTTGTAATCCTGTTCGGTCCAGGAGTCGTTGCCGGGATCATGGCAATCACCCTGAGATCGATCGGGTTCATCGCAAAACTACTTTATGAAGCCATTGAAGAAATCTCCAAGGAACCGGTTGAAGCAATCCGAGCGACCGGAAGCACACCGCTACAGGTCCTCACTTATGGTATCGTTCCCCAGGTATTTCCAGCCTTTGTTGGCATATCAGTATTTCGCTGGGATATCAATATCCGGGAATCGACCATTGTCGGCCTTGTCGGCGCTGGTGGAATTGGCCTGCAACTCGATGCTTCTGTCAACGCACTCCGCTGGTCTCAAGTCAGCATGATCCTCGTAATAATATTTCTCATGGTTGTATTCAGCGAATGGCTTTCAGCCCGCATCAGAAAGGCAGTATCATGAACCCAAAACCCCACGACGAAGCAACTCGAAACAACATTCTCAACGGCACCCTTCACCTGGCTTTGGATATGGATGGAACCCTGTATAAAGGCAGTACCCTATTCGCAGCCGCCAAGCCCTTCATAGAATGCCTGAAGACCCATGGGATTACCTATACGTTCTTTACCAACAATTCATCCCGCAGTGCCGATGAGCACGTCGATAACCTTGCCGACCTTGGAATCGAAGCCAGGGTCGAGCAGATCCGCACCTCTGCTCACGCCACCGTTGACTACCTGAAGCTAAATTATCCGGGAGTTAAATCCCTGTTCGTTGTAGGCACTCCGGGCCTACGTGCCGAGTTATACCAGGCTGGCTATCGCCTGACACGGGCCAAACCCGAGCTGATAATCGTGGGATTCGACCCCAGCCTTAGCTACACTGACTTGTGCAAGGCCGCATACTGGATTGATCGGGGGCTGGACTACGTTGCCACCCACCCGGACTTCGTTTGCCCAACCGATCAACCCACCCTCGTCCTCGACTGCGGAGCGCTGTGCGCGGCAATCGAAGCTGCGACCGGCAGAGCACCGGTCGCCACCATGGGAAAGCCCCATCCGATCATGATCGAAGGCATCCTCAAGCGCAGACAGTTGAGTCATTCCCAGCTCATGGTCGTTGGCGACCGGCTCTACACAGACATCGCCATGGCGAATGCAGTCGGGGTCCACAGCGCCCTCGTGCTGACCGGCGAAGCCACCCGAGGCGACATGGCAAGCAGCCCCTTTCAACCCGACTTCGTTTTCCAGAGTGTCGCCGAACTTGGGCAGGCTCTGACAGACAGCTTTCGATCCACACAACAACGCAAATCAGTTTAAAAATCAAAATGAATATAGATCCAGACAGTTCCCGCCGCAAATTCATCAAACGTTCCGGCCAGTTCTCATTGGCCGCCCTAAGCGGGCTAGCTACCGCATCAGGCGCCTCCGCCCAATCGCCCTCTCATACACAAAGCAACCAGGAAGAGGCAATCGGCAAGGTCTTTCTGGACAGCCGAAGAGACGGCCGAGCCGAGGGTCAGACTGGAATTCCTGGAGTGTTGGTCTCAAATGGAACCGAAATTGTCCGAACAGATGCGAACGGAAACTACCGAATACCTGTTTCCAACGACACCATTCTGCACGTCATCAAGCCTAAAGGGTATGCAACAAAAATAGATACGCTCAAGCTACCCAAATTCTACTACATTCACAAGCCTGAGGGAAGTCCGGATGAGGATTTCATCTACAAGGGCATTCCGCCAACCGGGCCATTGCCGGAAAGCATTGATTTTCCTTTATACCAACAAGTGGAGCCTGAGTCTTTCGAAGTGCTTTTCACCGCCGACCCTCAGTGCTACCACCTTGAACACCTCAAATGGTATGCCAAGGAAACCACCCGGGCATTCAGCTCTCTGCCAGTTGCTTTCGCTGTAGCGCTTGGCGACATCGTCGGCGATCACCTCGACATCTACGAGCCCTACAATAAAATCAATGCCCGTTGCAGTTTCCCCTGGCACAATGTCATTGGAAATCACGATCTCAATTTCATGGCCAAGGAGGACCGCTATTCGGAGGAGACTTTCAAGCGGGTTTACGGCCCAACCACTTACGCTTTCCAGTATAGCCGCGTTCACTTCATCGTACTCAACAATGTCTACTGGGAAGGTTTCACTCAAATGCGTGCCGATGGCTGGCCCCGACGCGGACAGTACCGGGGCCACATCAGGCCCGAACAATTCCAATACATCAGGAATTACCTCCAGCACGTGCCGGCGAACGAGCGCATCGTAATCTGCTCCCACATCCCGCTTGCCAATACGGCCGACAGCGATGAAAAGCACGAAACCGCGGAAACCAGGGAGCTGCTTCAGCTGCTGTCCGGGCACCGTTATACTCTCTCTTTCTCCGGCCACACCCATATAAACATGAACTATTTCCTGGGCGCCAACGAAGGCTACCGGCCCCCGGGCGGTGCCGAGCACCACCACTGCAACCTGACAGCTACCTGCGGCAGTTGGTACCGCGGTCCGCTCGACGCCGAAGGAGTCCCGTTCAGTCCCGGCAGAGACGGATCCCCCAAAGGCTATGCCGTCGTCCGCTTCGAAGGGGCCGAGCGCTATCAGATCGACATCCGTTCACTCGGCAAACCAGAAGGCGACCGCATGACCATCACGCTGCCCAGTGTTGTCGAATCCGCCCAACTGGACAGCACCGAAGTTCACGTGAACGTTTTTGCCGGCTCCGAGCAAAGCATGGTTCGGATGCGGGTCAATGACGGCTCTTGGTTTGCAATGACGCAGATGGAGATTGAAGACCCAAGCTACATAGCCTAGCGCGCGCGCAGTGAAG
>JBJHBN010000078.1:0-8003 GCA_050485505.1 Opitutales bacterium
GCGCTGAAGTGTGGGGCTGCGATATCAAACTCAGGCATATAGAATGGATTCGAAAGTTTTTACCCCAGCCGATCAAGGTCTTCCAGAATACGGTTCTTCCCCATTTGCCTTTGGAGGGTAATTACTTCGATGCAGTTGCGGCCTACTCGGTCTTTACTCATATTGATCATCTTGAGTTAACCTGGATTGCTGAACTCAGAAGAATCCTGAAACCTGGAGGATTAGCCGTTTTAAGTATTCACGGCGATGCGTGCTGGTCCGCGTTGAAACCTGGAAAGCCAGTGTACGATTCGATTATTAAACTTCAGAAGGATTTGGTTGGCTGGGACGATTTTTCGCCCGAGTTGTTCCAGAAACCTATGCCTAGGGACAAGACGGTATTCACTTGGTCGACGTCGAGAAACTACAACTGCAATGTTTTTCATTCCACCGGGTATATTAATAGTGCATGGGGGAGTTTCTTTGATGTGCTGGAGATTATCCCGGGAGGGCATGTTGGAGAGCAGGATGTTGTTGTGTTAAGAAAACCGAATTGATGTGATGACCATGTCTAACCCTGTGCGCTTGGATGTTTTTCCCAAATCGTTGGTGTTGCTTTCGGCAGCATTTTTTCTGTTAATTGGCATTGTCTACTTCCCGGTTGTAACATCTGAATACGGTTTTTACGATGATTACTACTATCTGAATGTTGCAGATTCAGACCTTTCGGGGGCAGATCTGTTTAAAATTGGTGCACGTCAAGGGCGCCCGCTGACCGGAGTTGCCTTTGCAGTTTCGATGGGGCTAGTCGACAATGTGAGTGAGTTGAACTATTTGCGCTTAATCGGGGTTGTTTTTACTGCCATATTTGGGGTGTCGTTTTTTTTAATGTTAACTCGGTTTGGTTGGTCTGTGGGCTTATCATTGTTATTGGCTCTACTAGTTGCGCTACTCCCAGCTTTTCAAGTATATGTGTCCTGGTCGGTTTGCTTTATTCTTCCGGCAGGAGCGTTGCTGGGACTCTTTTCCGGTTATTGTTGGACCCGGCATTGGCATTCTTGCGGTGAAGCCGAAAGGAACGGATCTAGAAGCCGCCTTATTGTTGCCTCCATTTCGGTGGCCTTGGCGATGGCTATTTATCAGCCTGCAGCAATGATGGTATGGTGCTTCCCTGCAGTCTATCTGCTATTCGGGCAGAATACTACCGTGCGAAATGAGATTCGATTTGTTATCGGAACAGGTGTTTTTGTCGCTTGTGCAATGGTGTTTGGTTTTCTGCTGTTGAAACTGGGTGTATCTATTTTTGGCGCACACGGCGATGCGCGAGGTGGTTTGGTGAGCGACGTGTTTGCTAAGGTCGGTTGGTTTATCAACGAACCTTTGCGGGATGTGATTGTTCCCTGGCAGTTGGGACATCAGCTTTGGTTGTCTCTCGCATGTTTGGCCTTCGTGTCCGTAGGCTTCTATGGCTTGAGCGATTGGAAGTGGCTGAGCTCCTGCAGGAAACTTGGTTGGCTGCTGGTGTTGCTGGTCCTGGCCTATCTGCCGAATTTGCTTTCCGCCGAGAACTGGACCAGTTTTCGCACTCAGATTGCGATCGGTTCGATCATGTCGATTGCGATCATCGGCGGATTGGAAGGTTGGCGACGAATAGTGAAAGGGTCGCGTTTCTGGCCGATTTGTTGCGGATTTTGTTTACTGGTTGTTGTGCTTTCTGCTCAGCAGAATATCATGCGTGGATTCGTGCTTCCCCAATCGACAGAGTGGGCTTGGCTGAAGAGTCAGGTGCGTGAGATAGTTTCGGACAATCAAGTAGATTTGATTTACGTGGTTGGTTCTGATTGGCGCTACTCAATTGCGGAGAGGGTCTACTACGACGAATTCGGTCTGCCATCTTCAGCTCAACCGTGGATGCCTGTCCCGATGCTTCGTCTCGCGATCAAGGAGTTAGGAATGGATCCGAACAGCTTCGAACTTAATCGGATCGATCCAGCGGAAGTAGAGTTAACAGAAGCAGCCCCTTTTCCCCAGATTGATTTTCGGGACATCAGCCATTTGAGGTGACAGGGAGCCGCTGGCTCAAATCGCTAAATATTGCATCACATTTCAGATCATTGATGTCCGCACCGATGGACGTAAGGTAGCCTCCACGGTTCAGCGTGGGAAAGTTTCGCGATCCGGCCTTCCCTGCAATCCGTCCCCTACATGAATACAGGGGCTACTTTCTGTGATTGTTCTTATAGCTCACATCACTAGAGTCCCTTATCCCTAAAATTCTCGTTGCACGTCGTCATTAGGCGTCAATGCTTATGGCTATTATGGCAGAAGGTAAAAAGCAGGTGACTTGGGGTGGTCGTTTTTCGGAAGGTCCGGCGGAACGCATGGTTCGCTTCAGTGAATCGGTCTCTTTTGATTGCCGGTTGGCGCCTTATGATATTCTGGGCAGTCAGGCGCATGCGCGGATGTTGGCGCATGTGGGCTTGATCCGGAAGGATGAAGCCGAAGCGATTTGTGCGGGTTTGGATGCGGTGGGTGAGACCATTGCCGCAGGTGATTTCAATTGGGACCCGCAGCTTGAGGATGTGCACATGAACATCGAGCAGGCGTTGACGGCGAAAGTGCCGGCGGCGGCGCGATTACACACGGCGCGCAGCCGCAATGATCAGGTGGCGACGGACATGCGGTTGTACCTTAAGGATGCTTGTGCGGCTTTGATTGGCAATGGCAGGGCTTTGATCGCCGCATTGATTGATCGTGCAGAGGCCGTGAAGGGCATATGGATTCCGGGTTATACGCACTTACAGCGGGCACAGCCGGTTTCCATGGCGCACCACTTGTTGGCATATGTGGAAATGATTTCCAGAGATTTGAAGCGCTGGGAACAGGTGGCGGAGCAGGCGAATTATTGTCCTTTGGGCTCCGGTGCTTTGGCTGGCACGACTTTGCCGATCGACCGCCTGTTCACCGCCCGTGAGCTGGGCTTTGTCGATGCCGAGGGCAATCCGCAAGTAACGCGCAACAGCATGGATGCGGTGGCCGATCGGGATTTATACATGGACTTTGTGCATGCCTGTTCGGTGGCCGGGATTCACTTGTCACGCATGGCCGAGGATTGGATTCTGTGGAACGCGGCCGAATTTGGTTTCATCGATCTGCCCGATGCCTACACGACTGGTTCGAGCCTGATGCCGCAGAAGAAAAACCCGGATGCATTGGAGCTGATCCGGGGCAAGAGTGGCCGTCTGTGTGGCCATGTCACGGCAATGCAGGTGATGGTCAAGGGATTGCCGCTGACCTACAATCGGGACCTACAGGAGGACAAACCGCCGGTGTTTGATGCCTTCGACACGATTCAGGATTGCTTGCTGGTTTTGACCGGCGTGGTCGAAGGCATGCGCCCGCGTCCGGATCGCTGTGCGGCTGCTGTCGCAGATCCCGCATTGTTGGCCACAGATCTGGTCGATTACCTGGTCACCAAGGGAAAACCGTTCCGTGAGGCACATCACGTGATCGGCGCTTTGGTGGCATTGGCCGAGAAAGAGAATTGTGCGCTGAACGCCCTGAGTGATGAGGCTGTGGCGAGGGTCGATCCTTTGCTTGAAAGTGATTGGAAAGAAGTCTTTGATGTCCCGACTGCCATGAGTCGTCGCAACCGTCCCGGGATGCCGGGGCCGGAGCAGATCGACCAGGAGATTCAGCGATGGAAGGACTATTTAGGGAACAGGAGTTGATTCAGTGAGCGGTGGGCCGGAAGGCTCCCTGAGGCCGTATTATACGATTCTTGGTTTCAGCTTTTTTAATGCGACGACCTGGATGATTGCATTGGGCACGCCGCTGGTGCTGCTGGCAGGCGAACTCGGGGCCAGCTCATTTGAAGTCGGTCTGCTTTATTCTTTCTTTTTCCTGCTGCTGCCAATTCAGGTTTTAGCCACGTGGTTTTTGCCTGTGCTGGGCTATAAGGTCCAGGTGGTGATTGGCTGGAGTCTGCGGGGCGCCTTTCTGGTGATCCCGTTCTGGCTGGCTTTGCTTTCTCCGGTCGAGCCTGAGCGCTGGATGGTTTTTGCTCTTTTGGTCAGCAGCTTTTTCTTCGCACTGTTTCGAGCCATCGGCAGCTGTGGAATCATGCCTTGGTTGTATGGAATTATTCCTGATGAACTGAGGGGTAAATACTTTGCTACGGACCAAATCCTCACTGGTATTGCCGGATTGTTGACACTGGTTCTTTCGGCCGCGGCGTTTGCATTCATGCCGATTTTTGAAGCCTTTGCCTGGCAATACGGCTATGCAATGGCCGGGTCGATGATTGCCGTTGGCTTTCTGATGCGAATGCCTGGAATCGATTCACCGCGTAAAACCTCTGTTGGGCGCATATTTTCCAAAACACCCCAGCTATGCTTACAAGCCGGAAGTTTCCGTCGATACCTGTGGTTTATGATCGCATCGAATCTGGTGGTTACGGGACTGGTGCCATTCAAGGCTTATTATTTGAGTGTCGAGGTTGGTCTGAATAGTCAGACTGTGTTGATTTACACCGCCTTTCAGTATGCCGGAGCTATTGTCGGATCACAGATAATGCGGCGCAGAATTGATCTTTGGGGTGCTGGCCCGGTGTTTCGAGTAGCTATTCTTCTGAAAATGATGGTTTTGCTGTTTTGGCTGATAATGGTTTCCGGGCAGCACTACCTATCGACTTGGCTGCCGCTGGTGTATATGGTTTTTGGCATGGCTACCAGTAATTGGGCGATTGCGAATCTTAAGTATCTTCCAAGTGTTTGCGAAACCGAGGAACGAGCTCTTTCTGTGTCTGTTCACAGCTCGGTAGTCGGTGTGCTGGGAGGAATTGCGCCGATGATCTGGGGTTTATTCATTCGCCAGAGCGATGGCGCCCCTGGCGTTCAGTCCGGGGCCTTTGCGATCTATTTCGTCGTCGCCTTGTGCATCTATGCCGGTCTCTTTTGTTGCGTGGCTTTGCTCCCGCGCGAACGCAAGGGTGTCGAACCCTTGCAGAATGCCCATTTTCTGCTGCGGCCGATGCGCTACATCAGTCATCTGATTTCACCGATTTCGCCGGGAACCAGCGCTTCCAAAAAGGGGCCTTCCGGGGAGGAACCCAGCGAGCGTTGAAACGCCGCACATCGTGGGTGAGTGGAAGGCTGGAGGTGCCGTCCCGCAGAATCTGCATCAATTGCCCAGCCAGCCAGGGTCCCTGAATCGCACCCTTGGAACCGAGGCCATTGAAAATGTAATGCCCTGCGGCTTCGGGGTGTGCGCCGACGACTGGTTTGGTGTCTTCTATGATGGGTCTGACACCGGCCTCGCTGCGAAGGTATTCCCAATCGCAATCGAGCCAATCACGAATTTGGCGGGTCAGGGCCTCTGCGCCGGTCTGCGATGGACCCTCTTCAAACGCATCCCATGAATAGCGTGCGCCGGCCCGCCAGAGGCCTGGCTCGACTGCTTGCAGCCAGGTCCCACCATGCAGCAGGTAGTGTTCGGGCAGCGGCTTGGCCGGCCGGACCCAAAGCAGCTCTCCTTTTGCGGGATTGTGCGGCAGATAGGACCAGAGTGGGTCCGTCCCTGCCCGCCAGCCTTGGCAGTGGATCACGCAGCGGGCCCCGGGCGTGGCATCAGGCTGCCATTGCTGATCTTCAACACAGCCTTTTCGGCGCAACCATTCGCGCACAGCCTCAACCAATGCGGGCAGGTCCACCCAGCCCCCACCTAAGGTCTCGAAAGAGCCGCGGGTATCCCTTCGCAGAAAATCCCAATGCCCAGGCTGAAAGACTTCACCGATGGTTTCCGCCCGTGGGTCGGAATCCTTTCCCTCCTGCAATTGTTTGAAGGCGCGCTCCTGCACATCGTTGCGGATTACCCGCAGGATAGTGCGTTTGTGGAAGAGTTGCAGCCCGAGCTCGGCGTCCATTTCCGTGTATAATTGCCGGGCGGCTTCCCATTGCAGGGGAAACCATTCGGACATGGCAAATTTGCGGGAGGCGAGTGGATTAATCAGTCCCGGCGCAACCTCGGATGCTGCTCCCGGCAACGATTGGTGCCAGGCACGCACTTTGTAGCCGGACTGAATGCATTTCCATGCAATCAGGCAACCTGCGAGACCAAGGCCGACGACCTCAACGGTGTCGATAGGGGATTCACTTCTGGTGCTTGCTTTATTCATTACCTAGGCTAATCTTGCTACTTCTCTCAAAGCATTGAACTTTCACCAAAGGAGCAAAGATATGAATGCACAAACCCTAAAGTCCTATTTTCAGAAACCCGAACTGGGCCTGTTTCTGATACGCGTCGGCATCGGTGCCGTCATCGCTATATATGGCCTGAATAAGTTCCGTGCCGGCGAAGAGACTCTGCGGTTTATCGGCAGTGCAATTTCAAATATCGGTATCCCGGTCAGTGGGGAAAGTGTGTTTGCACTTTTGTTTGGAATCCTCGCTGCTGGCGGTGAGTTGATTGGCGGGGTTCTTGTCGCGATCGGTTTGCTGTTTCGTCCGGCGGCAGTCGTGTTGCTGTTCATTATGGTCGTTGCGCTCGCAATGCACCTGAATGCCGGGGATGCGTTTGCGGACTATGCACAAGCGTTGACCTTTGGAGCTGTTTTCGCCGGCTTGCTCTTCACCGGCCCAGGGACCGTCAGTATCCAGAAAGCATAATCCGCCAGTCCTTTCGGTCACGCCGGCAAGCCTAAAGCTTGTGCTCCAAGAGTCTGGTCCGAAGGGTGCTGGAGCCCGGCCTTTAGGCCGAACCCGGGGCCTTTGCGTGTAGTCCTTCCCGATTCGTTATAGGTAGACTTCTACTTAGCGGCATCGAAGCCGTGTTCGGCCAGCATGGATTCGGTGATCTGCTGGAAGGTTGCGGTTCTGTGGCTGGTTTCCGCCATGGAGGCGGAGCACTCGATAAAGCCAAGGGCGTCGTCGAAGCGGGCCCGCTTGCCTTTGGCTTTGAGCCATTGCTGCATGGGTACGAAGGATTCCAGCCAGTCCTGGATGGCGAAGGCAGAATCGTCGACAGATTTATACAGGTTTTCCAGGCAGACGCCCTGTTGTGCGGGCTCTTCCCATTGCAGTAAGTGGCAGAGGGCCGCGAGCGAGGCGGGGGAGGGAGCGTCCTCGAAGAGCGAGCGGCCCGCTTCCTGACTCAAGGAGCAGCCGGCCAATTGCTTTAAAGCGTGTTCCCATTGCAGGCGCAGGTTCGGAGAGCCGGCGGCGCGTTCGCTCGACCAGGTTTGGATCCAGGAGGATTCGTTTGTCATGAAATCCGTTTGCCGATCAGGGGTTGGCTTCGAGTTGGCCCTTGATATGTTCGGGCTCAAAGAAACCATGCAGCTGGCGGATACGTGTTGGGTGACGCATCTTGCGCAGGGCTTTAGCCTCGATCTGACGGATGCGTTCGCGCGTGACATTGAACTGGCGGCCAACTTCCTCCAGGGTGCGGCTATAGCCATCGACTAGACCGAAACGCAGGCTGAGCACGCGGCGTTCGCGGTCGGTGAGGGAATCGAGCACGTCCATGATCTTTTCCCGCAGCAAGCTGTAGGCGGTCATGTCGTAGGGATTCTCGGCACCCTTGTCTTCAATGAAATCGCCGAAATTGGTGTCGTCACTGTCGCCGACCGGGCTCTGCAGGGAGATCGGCTGTTGAGCCATTTTCATGATCTGCTGCACGCGCTCCACCGGCAGGTCCATCTCCTCGGCGACTTCCTCGGCGGTGGGTTCGTGACCCAGCTCCTGAAGCAGTTGTTTCTGAACCTGCATGACCTTGTTCAGCGTTTCGATCATGTGCACCGGAATGCGGATCGTACGTGCTTGATCAGCGATCGAGCGCGTAATGGCCTGGCGAATCCACCAAGTGGCATAGGTGCTGAACTTGTAGCCGCGGCGGTATTCGAATTTCTCAACCGCCTTCATCAGGCCCATGTTGCCTTCCTGGATCAGGTCCAGGAACGACATGCCGCGGCCGTTGTACTTCTTCGCGATCGACACGCCCCGGCGCAGGTTCGCCGAGGTCAGCTG
>JBJHBN010000079.1:0-7956 GCA_050485505.1 Opitutales bacterium
GATTTTGAAACGCTTGAACTTTACGATCTTCGGTTCGCGCTTCTGCAAAAGTGCATCCAAACATTTGTTCAGGCGCGGCGTCGGCAATGTGCGCCCGGAAATCTCCCACAGCATACGCGCCATGCGAAAGACCCGGTCAATCGCCAGACCTGTTTTGGCGGACACAAACAGCACCGGGCTGTCAGGCAGGAAAAACAACTCTTTCAAGGCCGCTTCACCGTAGCCCTTGCGGAAATCATCGATGGTCTCGTAGCCCTTCAGCGGCTGCTCGTCAAAGCCCTCAATGGCTTTGTCCCATTTGTTGACGATAACGCAGACGCATTTGCCGGAGTCGATAATCTCACCGGCGAGCGCTTTGTCCTGGCGAGTAACACCAGTCTCCGCATCGATAACGAGGAAAACGATATCCGCCTTTTCGACCGCCTCATGCGAACGCAGGGTCGAGAAATACTCGATGCTATGGCTCACCCGGCCGCGGCGGCGCAGACCAGCGGTGTCGACCAGTGCAAAGGGCCAGTCCTGACCATCCGATGCCTTATAGTCGAGGTTGAGGCTGACGGAATCGCGGGTCGTTCCCGGAACTTCGCTGACCACCAGGCGGGAGTCGTTGAGAAGGCGGTTGCAGATACTGGATTTGCCCACATTCGGACGACCGACAAAAGCCAGTCGGATGCGCGGGCGTTCGCCGGCGGTCTCCAACTTTTTTTCCGGCTTGGGACCCAGAACTTCGTCGAGGCCCTCACGCAACTCACTTTCGCCGTAACCGTGTTCGGCCGAAGTCATCAGGCCTTCGCCGAACCCCAGAGCCAGAAAAGGTTGTGCGCGGTCGACCATATTCGGGTTATCGACCTTGTTTATAACTGGAATGATGGTCTTACCGGAAGCCCGCAGGCGCTCGGCGATGATTTCGTCGAGTGCAGTCAAACCCTCGCGGGCATCGAGGACAAACAGGATTATCGAAGCCGCTTCAACGGCAAACCAGACCTGCTCCTCGGCGGCCTCAATCAGCTTCTGGTGATCCATGTCCACCACCAGGCCAATCCCACCAGTGTCGAGCAGCGTGTAGTTGTCGTCAATTTCGACCGAATTCACATCCCGGGTCACTCCGGCCTGATCGTGCACGATGGCGATCCGACGCCGGGCAAGGCGGTTGAAAAGGCGGCTCTTGCCGACATTGGGGCGGCCAACGAGGGCAACGGTACGGTCAGTGGTCATTGAATGTATTTCCTTACAAAACGCTCGATGCGCTGGGTCGCTTCATCGATCCGGGCATAGCTGGTTGAAAAACTGGCCCGCACAAATTCGGTGCCTCCCTGGCCAAAGGCCGTGCCTGGCACTACCGCCACTTTTTCAGCCTCAAGCAGACGGCGGGCAAACTCACCCCCATCCAGTCCGGTGGCACTCACCTTCGGAAAGGTGTAGAAGGTGGCATTCGGCAGAAAGCATTTCAGTCCCATCTCGTTGAAACGGCGCACAAGGAAGTCGCGCCGGTTGCGGTAGGAATCGCGCATGCGGGCGACTGAATCGTCCGAGTTTTTCAGCGCCTCAATACCAGCTTCCTGAGTGAAGATCGGCACGCTCATGATGGCATACTGGTGAATTTTCATCATCGCCTCAATGATCGGGTGCGGGGCACAGGCATAGCCGATGCGAAAACCGGTCATCGCCCAGGCCTTGGATAAACCGTGCAGAAAGATCGTGCGTTCACGCATGCCCGGCAGCGAAGCGATGCTGGTGTGCTCGCCTTCGTAGGTCAGCTCGGCGTAAATTTCATCCGCGATCACAATCAGGTTCTTCTCAATAGCAAAGCGGGCGATCTGTTCGAGTCGGTCCTTTTCGACCACCCCTCCGGTCGGATTGGTCGGGAAATTCAGGATCAGGGCTTTGGTACCAGGTTCCCAGGCTTTCTCCAGATCTTCGACCCGTAGGGCAAAGTCATCCTCTTCACGCGTCACCACTGGCAAGGGAATTCCTCCAGCAAGGCGGATGCCCGGCGAGTAGCTCACGTAACAGGGCACATGGTACAGTACCTTTTCGCCCGGATTGATGATCGCCCGGATCGCGGTATCCATGGTTTCGGAAACCCCGATTCCAATCAGGCACTCGGTTTCCGGATGGTAGTCCACGCCGAATTTACGCTCAACGTAATCAGTGACCGCACGCCGGAAGTTCAGCAAACCAAGGTTATCCGTATAGCTCGTCTTGCCCTTTTCGAGGGCATAGATCGCGGACTCGCGAATATTCCAGGGCGTGATGAAATCCGGTTCGCCGATACCCAGCGAAATCGCCTCCGGCATCTTCTGCACCAGAGCGAAGAAATCGCGGATACCGGAACGAGGTAGCGTGCGGACGTGCTCCGCTACAAAATCATTATAATCGATGCTCATGATCGTGGAAACTTAGGGGCTGACAGCCGGACGCTCGGATTCCTCTTCGGGCTGCTCAATCAAAAACCCGTCAATCTTGTAGCAGCGCAGCATGAAGCGGGTCGGAGTTGCCTGAACCGGTTCCAGTGTCGACAGTTTTTCCGAAACAAAAGTCGCGACACTCAGCAGGTTCGCGCCCCGCACGATCACCATCAGATCATAACCCCCGCTCATCAAATAGCAGGTGTCCACCTGATCAAAACGTGCAATCCGTTCGGAAATACGATTGAAGCCCCCATCCCGTTCGGGCACGATGGACACCTCGATCAAGGCCTGAACTTCATTCTCCGCGATCGCCTTCGGGTTCATAACCGGGCGCCAGCCCAGCAGGACGCGCTCGGCTTCCAACTCCGCCAATGCCGCCTCCACTTCAGCCGGCTCAACTCCAATAATGGACGCCATCTGATCAGTGCGGACAACCTCTCCTTCGAGAAGCAGTTTCAGGACTTTCTTAACCATAAGGACGCGCAATATAGCAGCATCTCATTTCCCTGCACGCAAAAAATTGACGCACAATTGTGGCCTTCCAAGTGGTGCCTGCAAAGTAACGTCTGCATTCATGCTGGCGACCGCCGCCCCAAGCCCCGGGCCAATGCCCCCGGTCCCTATGCTAAAGAAAAGGGCTACTCAAAACCGTGGCAGTTCCATTTCCTGCCGCCGAAAACCTTCCGGAATGCTGAAAAGATCGGAATCGAGTTCGCGTGATTCAACGGCTATCAGCGTGGTGGTACGGACTGGACGGCTGCCACGACCTTCAAAATAGAGGCTCTCGACCGGAAATCCGTCGATGGAATCCATAGCCCGCATCCAGACGTTCTGACCGGAACTGAGGTCCATGCCCATATTTGGCATCATGTCGAGCATGCCCTGCATGAATTCGGCCATGCTTTCGATGTTCTCTTTTAAACTGGAACCACCCTCCAAGGCACTCCAGGGGGCGACCCAGAGTTCGCTTACGCGCTGACCATCGGCCGACACGATGTATTGCCGGGTTGTATAGCCCGAAATCTCGCGGCTTTCACCGGTGGCCTCGACTGTAAACTCAGGAGCTGGCTGTCCGCCATTGCCCAGACCGGGCATCCGGCTCGCCATCATCTGCCGCATCCGTTCCCGCTGACTCGCCGGAACCGCCTGCAAAGCCTGTTCGATCTGGCGCTGTGCGTTTGCCATCACCTCGCCAAATTGCTCGATTTGCTCCTTGCCGATCTCCAGATAGGACTCCTGAGAGCTGAGCACCACAGTGAAACTCTGCTCTTTGGCATTGAAAACCACCCGATCGTCCCCACCCGTTTTCAGAGCCAAAAGGTGGTCCTTGCAAAGAATCTCATGCTCCGAAACCACCTGCCCAGCCGCATTGCTCTCCTGAGTCCGCACCACAGTGCCCGCAAACAGGTTTGAGCCAAAAATTATAGAGACGAACAACAGAGACAATAGTTTTAAGTTTTCCATTCAACCATCCCTAGGGAAAGTTGTGCTCACACTCAAGCGAATCTCCACGCACAAGCCGGCCCTCCAATGGTGCCCACAATGGAGGGCACCGCTCCGTCGGGGCCACAGGCATCAGCAAACTTCCTCCATTCCACGTTTACCAGAAACCAGATAAGCAGGGGCCTGTGGCCATTTACAGATTGACCCGGTTTGACCGCTGGGACACAGCAGGTAAATGCAATTACTCCGTGACGAACTTCCCCAGCTCAAACAGATTGCTTATCCCAAGAATGGTGCGTTGGTGCACCGGACCATCGCCAGCGAGGCGCGGCTGCGCTTTGCTTCGGGCATTGTCGAGCAAGCTGTTGAGGACCTCTCCAGCGCGGCTCAAGCCGGAACACTGCTGCTCGGAATCGCGGGCGAAAAGGGGGTCGAAATACCCTCGGGCGCAAAACCGGGCAAGAGCTGGATTTACTTCCAGTATGCGCCAAATACGGGTGGACGCCTGATCGTGTCACACCGCCACTTCTTATACGGGCTGTGGAGCTTGGTCATTCGGGATTGGGCTGATCAGGACATCGCCCGCTGGGCGAACGGCGAATTTATCGAACCTGCCTTTGACGGGGTACTGGGTTTCGACGGCCATTACGGTTTCTGGCGGCGCTTTACGCTGGGTTACGATCCGGAGGCGGCGATGCGGGAAACAGCCCGCATGGGTTGCCGCTATGTGGCTGTCAACTCCCTGCCCTCTCCCAACGCCTATGAACCGGGTCCGGTGGGAGAAATATATTTCCGCTTTTATCAGTACCTGCCGGACATCGATCAATACGTCGACACTCGCCTCAACCACGGCATCTACCCGCCGGAGTATCTGCACGCCAATTTGCATTTCCTCAAAGAACAGGCCGAGCGGGCGGTCCGCTACGGCTTGACACCGGGCATGCAGGTCGCGAATCCCCGTTCTGCACCGGAAGCCTTTTTCCAGCGCTACCCTTACCTGCGCGGACCGCGCATCGACCACACCTTCCGCGCCTACGAGCCGCGCTACACCATGACGCTTGGGCATCCTATTGTGCGCTGGCACTATGCGACCTTGCTGGAAAAGCTGCTCAAGGAAGTGCCGAACATCGGTTTCCTCTCGACCTTGATCAACGACAGCGGTTCCGGCTTCGAATACACCGAGAGCCTCTACCCTGGTCGCAATGGCGGTCCCTACATGGTGCGCGAGTGGCGGTCCCACGAAGAAATCGCACGCAAAGCCGCGGAGCTAGTGATCAAATACTACCGCGGTATGCGCGATGCCGGGCGCAAAGTGAATCCGGACTTCCGCATCATGGTCGGATTGAACAACATCGAAGAAGAAAAGCAGATCATCTACGACGGTCTGGACGACGGCCTTGATCGCCTCGACCGCACTCAGCGCGACGACAGTCTGCACTACGGTAAGGACAACGAAGCGTTGGAAAAGAAAGGATCCCGTCTCGTTTCCTGGGTTCCGGCCGAGGGCAATCCATATATCCTCGGTGTGCCCAGTCCTTTCCAGACCTTTAAAAACCTCGTCCGTGAAAAGGAAGCCGGCACTTCAAGCATGGAACTCGACTTCGACCCGCCTTCTTCCGCTCCTTTCGACGTCAATCGCTCCGTTGCCCGGGCCTACATTCTCGGCGCGAGCAATGATCCCGAGCAGATCGTTGAAAACGAAGCCAAAGCCTGGGCCGGGAATAAGCATTCCGCCGCAGTGATCAAGCTCTGGAAGGCCTCTGACAAAATTGCGGCCAATGCACCGGTCTGGCCTTTGTTCGGCAATCAGGGCTTTGCTTGGTACCGGATGTGGACACGGCCGTTGGTTCCGGACATTGGCAAGATTCCGGTGAGTGAGCGGGCTTACTATGAGGACTACATCCTGACCCATTTCAACAATCCGCACAATGTCGACTTCAAGGCGGACTGCCTGTGGGAAATCCACACCTGTAAAGAGATGTCTGAATTCCTCAGGCGCTACGACAGCGCCACCCTGCCGGAACTGGAGCAACTGCTGAAGGACACCCGTGCCGCCCTCAATGCCGTAGACGGAGCCCACCAGGCCTATGAGGTCCTTAATGACCTCCTGCAGCGCCTGACCGCCTACTACCACTACAGCCGTACCCTGCGCAACGTAGCGGCCTGGATTGTGCATGTCCATGGATTCCTGCAGGCTTCAGAGTCCGGCGAAAAGGAAAGCCACGAAAAGGCAGTCCAGACCTTGATCGATAACGAGCTGGAGAATACCCGCTCCCTGATTGAATTCTGCGAAAGCTGCTCAATCCATTTTATGCCGATTCACGAACGCGGTGAATGGATGCACGACTATGGTCCCAATTTCGTCGAAGGTTTGCGCAAAAAACAATCGCTGATGGAAGCATACCGAGCCAATTCTCCCTATATCGATCCCAACTACATGTGGCGCCTGCCACACCGGGATGAAGTCGAACTCGCTCCCGACGTCGATCCGGAAGAATACCTTAAATACCTTTGAAGCCGTTTTTTCGCTTCCCACTCTATTCATGAGTCTCTCTCTCATTACCCAACGCCTTCCGGCACTGCTCGCAGTCATCGGAATGGCCCTCTCCATCCATACCCTCAAAGCAGTCGACATCGAGGCCCGGCACACTGTGTTGACGGCTGAGATACCGTATGCCGCCGAAGGCATGGTCTTTACCCAGCTAGGCGGCGAATTTTTGGTCATCGGTGGCCTGCGAGACGACCAGTGGCTTCAAGGTGGTTCGGTCTATCACGCGGACACCGACGAATGGGAGTCCTTTGAGCTGCCTTTCGTCATTCGCGATGCAGCCTTCACATCGGATCGAAACCGCGCCTGGATAGTTGGCGGCAAGGGGCCCGATGGGGCGTCCACTCAGGCCTGGCAGCTAACACCCGGCAGAGATACGGTTGTGGAGGCGATATCCTTGCCGGAACTTCCGTTTGAAGTGCTGTCACCATCCTTGATGTTCTTCAACCGTTTTCTCTATCTGGCCGGGGAACTCGACGGAAACGAAAACGTCCTCCTGCGCCTGAACCTGCGGGCCCAGGAAGGCGGTTGGGAATCCCTGCCGCTTTGGTCTGACCGGTTTCTACAAAGCCCATTTTTCGGTGTGCAGAATAATCAGCTCTTCCTGTCAGGCATAGACCCCAAAGACGAGCTTTCCCCAGTGTATCGTCTCGACGACGTGCGCGACACCGAATGGTCTCGCCGACAATCGGCCCCCTATGCCCTGCACCCGACCAACGGCGTGCCCTCGGGGCATTCAAATCTGCTGTTCATCCACGCCAATACCGATTTCAGCGATGAGCTCAACAGCCACAGGATCATCACCTACAATGTCATTACCGATACCTGGACAAGCGTAGGTGCTGTCGGAGGCCTGTATGACCACTATTTCTTCGAAAGCATCCGCCAACAGAACTACCTTGCAGGCATTCGCAGCGATGGCACAGGCAGCCTGTCCGAAGTCTGGGTCGGCATGGCTTCACGGCCCTTCGGCTTCGTCGACTACAGTATCATCATTCTCTACATTATAGTCCTTATCGCAATGGGCTTCTACTTTTCGCGACGCGAGAAGGGCTCCGACGACTATTTTGTCGGTGGACGCAAAGTGCCCTGGTGGGCAGTCGGCGTCAGTCTGTATGCCACCGGAACCAGTGCCATCAGCTTCATGGCAATCTCCGGGCGAACCTACAGCGCAAACTGGCTGTATTTCACCAGCGTCTTTTTTGGTCTCATGCTCGCGGCGATTGTCGCCCTGATCCTGGTCCCGCTCATCCGCAAACTGAACATTGTTTCCACCTATGAATACCTGGAGCTGCGGTTTCACGTCAGCGTTCGCCTACTCGGCAGCCTGATCCTCATCCTCACCCAGCTCGGCAGCCGCATGAGCGTGGTACTCTTCCTGCCAGCCCTTGCACTCTCCAAAGTCACTGGCATCAGCGTTGTGGAGAGCGTCATTGCTATGGGCATCATCGCCACCGTTTATACCTACATGGGCGGCATCAAGGCAGTTATTTGGACCGACGTAGTCCAGGTTTTCATTCTCCTCGGCGGTGCATTTTTCTGTCTGTTCTACGC
>JBJHBN010000080.1:0-7904 GCA_050485505.1 Opitutales bacterium
CCTCATGCCCGCGGACATAGCTGTCTTCAGCGAGCTCATCCATAAGTATCTGTTCCTCGAACAGGGAGTGCATTACCAGGGCCGCGGCACCAGCATCTTCGATCTCACGCACCCGGTCCAGGCTGTCAACGAGGGGAGATGCGCCCACAACCAGCGGATGGGGCAGGTTCAATCCAAGGTATTGGGTTTTCAGGTCTACATTCATGCGTCTTGTTCCGGTTGGGCGGTGGCCAGGCTTTGATAGTGGTTGTAGCGGACATGGATCTGCTTCTGCGCTTCTTCGGCCAGAATCTTTGCCTGTGCCGGATTGCTGTTTTGCAGGATACGGAAGCGCATTTCGTTGTTCATGTATTCACGCAGGGGTGTATCGGGCTCTTTGCAATCCAGCTTGAGGCCCGGTTTACCCTCGGCGGCACGGCGTGGATCAAAGCGGTAGATTGGCCAGTAACCGGTTTGGACAGCTAACTTCTGCTGGTCGAGACCGTGGGCCAGGTCGTAGCCGTGGGCCACGCAGTGGCTATAGGCGATGATCAAGGATGGGCCATCGTAGGCCTCTGCTTCTGCAAGTGCTTGCACGGTTTGCAAGTCTTTGGCACCCATGGCAACCGTCGCAACGTAGACGTGACCGTAACCCATTGCGATGAGCCCCAGGTCTTTTTTGCCCCGTGCCTTACCGCCTGCGGCGAATTTGGCTACTGCCCCCATTGGAGTCGATTTCGAGGACTGACCGCCCGTGTTGGAATAGACTTCGGTATCGAGTACCAGGATGTTGATATTTTGACCACTGGCCAGGACCTGATCAAGACCACCGAAGCCGATGTCGTAGGCCCAACCGTCTCCACCGATGCACCAGACCGATTTGCGGACAAGGTAGTCGGCGAGGGGTTCGAGCATTCTTGCCCGGGGATCTTTGATGCCCTTCAGCTTTTCGCGCAGGGCCAGGACCCGCTGGCGTTGCTGGTCGATCGATTTCTGTGAATCCTGAGAATTGGCGACGATGGATTGGACGAAGTCATCGCCCAGCTCACTGGCCAGTGCGGTGACGAGCCCCGCTGCGGTATTGGCCTTGTAATCCACGGCCATGCGCAGGCCGAAACCGAATTCCGCGTTGTCCTCGAACAGCGAATTGGACCAGGTCGGACCACGGCCGTTGGCATCGACTGTGTAGGGAGTGGTCGGCAAGTTTCCACCGTAGATCGATGAACAGCCAGTGGCATTGGCAATCATCAGGCGATCGCCGACCAACTGAGTGAGCAATTTGATATAAGGGGTTTCACCGCAACCGGAGCAGGCGCCCGAATATTCGAAGAGCGGTTTTTTCAGCTGACTGCTCTTTACATCGAGGCGCATCTCGGAAGTGTCCAACTCAGGAAGCTCGAGGAAATAGTCGTAGTTTTTCTGCTCCCTCTCGAGCACCGGGTCGAGGTCGGTCATGTTGATGGCCTTGCGGTTTGGACTCTTGCGATCCTTGGCCGGACAGACGTTGACGCAGAGCTGGCAGCCAGTGCAGTCGTCCGGAGCAACCTGAATTGTATAGCGGTGCTCTTTGACTTCGCGGGAGCGGAATTCCCTGCTGAGAAATTCTGCAGGGGAGGCTATCATGCTTGATTCAGGGTAGGCCTTGGCACGAATGGCTGCGTGTGGGCACACCAGCACACACTTGGCGCACTGAATACAGAGGTCGGGTTCCCAGGTGGGTACCTGCAGGGCGATGCGGCGCTTTTCCCACTGGCTGGTGGCAACCGGCCAGGTGCCGTCGATCGGAAATGCGGAAACGGGTAGCAAATCACCTTTGCCCGCGAGCATGACTCCGGTGACCTTTTGCACGAAGTCAGGGGCTGCCTCGGCGACAGGAAGCAGCATGTGATGGGTGGAGGTAGCCGTTTCCGGTATTTCAACCTTATGCAGATTGGCCAGGGTGCCATCGACTGCGGCGAAGTTTTTCTCAACAACCGCACGCCCTTTACGGGAGTAGGTCTTTTCGATCGTATTTTTGATCTTTTTGATGGCTTCGTCGCGTGGCAGGATCCCTGAGATTGCGAAGAAGCAAGTCTGCATGATCGTATTGATACGACTGCCCATGCCGGTCTCGCGGGATACCTTGTAGGCATCAATCACATAGAACTCAAGCTGCTTGTCGATGATAGTCTGTTGCAATTCCTGGGGCAGGCGCTCCCAGACGGTATCGACGCTGTGCGGTGAGTTGAGCAGGAACACAGCCTTGTTGGCTGCCCGTTCCAGCACATCGAAGCGATCAATGAAGGAGTATTGGTGGCAGCCGACGAAGTGGGCATTGCCTACCAGATACGGCGCATGAATGGGGCGCGGGCCGAATCGCAGGTGGGATACGGTCATCGCTCCGGACTTTTTGCTGTCGTAGACAAAATATGCCTGAGCATAGTTGTCCGTTTCGGTGCCGATGATTTTAATCGTATTCTTATTGGCGCCAACGGTTCCGTCGGAGCCAAGGCCAATGAAGACTGCGCTGAATACGTCCTCCGCCTGGATGCTAAAATTCTTGTCCCAGTCCAGCGAGGTATGCGTGACGTCGTCCACAATGCCGATAGTAAAGTGATTGCGCGGTTTGTCTGCCTTGAGGTTGTCGTAGACAGCTTGAACCATGCCGGGATCAAACTCTTTGGATCCGAGTCCGTAGCGGCCACCCACTACAATTGGATTGAAAGCTTCTGGGACTTCTCCATTGGCCCGGGCTTCGGCGAGTGCGGACAGTACGTCCTGATAGAGGGGCTCGCCAATGGCGCCGGGTTCTTTTGTCCGGTCCAACACAGCGATCTTGCGGATGCTTGGGGGAATGGCTTGGACAAAGCGTTCGATTGAAAATGGGCGGAACAGGCGAACCTTCAAAACACCGGTCTTGCGGCCATTGCGGTTCAGCCAGGCCGAAGTTTGCTCAACCGTCTCGGCGCCCGATCCCATGATGATGATGAGTTCTTCGGCATCTTCCGGGCCGACATAGTCAAAGAGTTTGTAAGCGCGGCAAGTTATTTTGTGGAAGGACTCCATCAGGTCTTCGACGGTTCCCGGCAAGGCATCGTAATAGCTGTTGGCGGCTTCCCGGGCTTGGAAGAATACATCCGGGTTCTGCGCTGTTCCGCGGATGATCGGAGCGTCGGGGGTGAGGGCGCGACGTTGGTGGGCGCGGACGTCCTCCTCGTCGACCAGCTGGCGGAGGACCTCGTTGGACAGGGCCTGGTAGGTGTTGACCTCGTGCGATGTGCGAAAGCCATCGAAAAAGTGCAAAAAGGGTATCCTGGACTTTAAGGTTGCCGCGTGAGCAATAGCAGCCAGATCGTGTGCCTCCTGAACCGAATTTGAGGACAGCATGGCGAAACCAGTTTGGCGGCAGGCCATGACATCTGAGTGATCACCGAAAATCGACAGCGCGTGGGTCGCCAAGCTGCGGGCGGTGACGTGCATGCAGAACGGAGTCAGCTCACCCGCGATCTTATACATATTCGGAATCATCAGCAACAAACCCTGTGATGCGGTGAAGGTGGTTGCCATTGAACCGGCCTGCAGATTGCCGTGGACTGCTCCGGCGGCTCCACCTTCGGACTGCATTTGCGCAACCTGCGGCACCGCATCCCACAGGTTTTTGCGCTTCATGCTGGACCACTCATCTGAGAGCTCGGCCATTGGCGAAGACGGGGTGATCGGATAGATGACAATGTTTTCACTGAGGCGGTAAGCGACGGACGCTACAGCTTCGTTGGCATCGTGGATTTGGGTGGAGTCGTCTTTCATTTGGGTATCGATCGGTTCGACAATTAAAGTTCAGTTTGGTGGGATCATTCCGTCTGCCGAATACGCTGCTGGTTGAATCTGCGGACCTCTTCCAGCGATGTATTGCGCAAACGCTCTTCGATTTCCTGCCGGGTAGCCTTCCAGAATTCGTGAGTTGGACAGGCGCGGCTGTCGGTGCATTCATCCAATCCGAGGAGGCAACGTCCCAGCCATTTGCGACCGTCAATTGCCTCACTGATCTCGAGTAGGGAAATCTCTGACGGTGGTCTGCGCAGCCATGTGCCGCCTTTGTAACCTCTTTTGGAAGCCACAATATCCGCGTCGTTGAGTTTTTTGAGCAGTTTGGCAAGGTAGGCTGCTGGGACGCCCGTATCCTCCGCTATATCTTTAACAAGGCGGGATTTGAATGGATTCTCATCTAGGCAAATCAGGGCTTGGATTGCGTATCCGACACTTTGGGAAAGGCTGAGCATCTTTGATAATTCAACCCAACCGTAGATAAAAAGATATCAATGTCCAGAATAAAAAGGATAAATAGGTCTAAATATGAGCAAAAGACCAACTTATGGTATGTTTCTGCTGTCTCAGGCCGTGTCTGAAAATAAGTAATCCGTACTGTCCGCCGCCATGAGAGTGTGTGGCGGATGGCGGAAAGGCGCTGTCGTGTTCCCGTCGAGTGACCTGCTTACTACCTACAGTTTCGGGCGTGGGCTACTCCTGGGAAGGGGCCGTGCTGATGTTTTCCAGTGTAATTATAGATGCTTCCTGCGGATCGAATGCAAAGCCATACCCCAAGTTTTCGGAGAACATGAACCAGCCTTCAAAGGGTTCTTGTGCGAGGTAGAGCCAGACCTGGTTGTTCGTCTCCCAATTGTCATTTCGGGCTCCGAAGTAAAATGGACCATGATCAATGTGATAACCATAGTTCATCCCGTAGATTTTGAAGAAGCCGAACCACTCAATGAAGTACCAATCGCTGCCAAGGTGTAGGGCAGCGCTCGCCAGCTGACGGCCGGTGCCGCTGGTCGCGAGAGGCGATATTTCCGGAAGTTCCTCGGAATCCCTTGTCAGAACGAGGGCATATGTTTCGCCCTCTATCAGCAGGTTTCTTGGGGTGAAGTCCGGATGCTCCTCAGGGTTGTGCGCCTGGAGCAGGCCCCGGGTCGCGAAGAAATCCACTGCCGCCAGGCGGGTCTCATCAATTTGGACGATCAGCACGTGGTGCGCGCGTTCGGCAAGTGAAACATACCATTGTGAGTCCGAATATAGGATTTCATTTGGATTCGACTCCACATCACTGCCCCTCAGTCCTTGCTGTGTTGTCCACAGGTTTATTCCGTCATTCTCATCACCAGCACGATAGGTGTTGCCTGCCATCGCCTGAAGAGGGACATCGTCATCGCCATAGTTGAACTCGACGGACTCAGACACATACCAACCGATTTCCTCCAAGCTATAGTTTCCGCTCCACAAGCTGCTTTGAGGGTTTGGCAACGGCTCCTTCGTGAGAATTGCTCCGCCACCTTCGAAATAAGTCAAATCGCCTTCGTAATAGACCGCTATCATCCGCGAGACGATCATAAGGTTTTCGTCGATCCACTCAATTACGGACCGTTCATCCAAGTAGTGAGAAATTTCGTCGTCGCCGTCGCTGAGGTCTTCTATTTCATTTTGAAAAAACCGGTTGCCGGACTGTTCTAACCAGACTGTTTCAGATTCGCCCTCTCCATCCACTGAGATTTCATATTCGCCACCGCCGAGTGACTCGAATGTTACGACGCCGTTGAAAGTGGAAATTTGTGAGGAGCTTTCAGGGGTTACTTCGTATTCGACTTCAAACAGATACCAAGTCCCAGTGATATCTTGAGCGACCACAGCGTTGTGAAAAAGGCCTGCAGTGAATAGGCCTGTTAAAGTAAGTAATTTTTTGAAAACGCGACAGGAAGAGACAGAGGCTTTTTTAGGATTCATGACCGCATTTTTTAGTGAATTGACTGCTTCTAGTCAATAATCTATTAAGAGGATTATATGGATAGATAAGTTTTTCGAATTGCCTATGGCTGGGCGCTTCTTGTCAAATTTCGGCTTTTAGTTGAGTCTTGTCCAGTTTTGGTATGATGTATGCGTAGCTGTTTGAAACAGCTCTGGCAATTTCATGGATTTTAACAAATACGAGACCGAAGGATTTTTTGATGAAATGTTTGAGGCGGATGGACGGATCCGACCTCACTACCGACGCCTGTTCGAGAGTATAGAGCGCCTGAACCCCGACGAGTTCGAGATTCGACGGCGTTACATCGATTCAGCTTTCTTGAGTCAGGGTGTCACTTTTACGGTATATAATGACAGCCAGGGAACGGAGCGTATTTTCCCATTTGATGTGTTGCCGCGCATCATTCCGCGGACTGAATGGATCCACCTGGAGAAGGGTCTGACTCAACGCATTGTTGCCCTAAATGCATTTCTACACGATATCTATCACGAGCAGAAGATCATTAAGGATGGGGTGATTCCAGCCAGTTACATACTTTCCGCCAAACAGTTCTGCAAAGAGTTCGTAGGCACAAAGGTTCCCAGAGATATCTATGTGCACATTTCGGGCTCCGATCTTATCCGGGACGGGGAGGGGCGCTATCTGGTGCTCGAGGACAATCTGCGGTGCCCTTCGGGTGTATCCTACATGTTGGAGAGCCGACAGGTTTTGAAGCGCACTTTTCCTCGGCTTTTTCCAACTTCGGAAGTGGAGCCAGTAAAGCAGTACCCCGATGAGTTGTTGCGGATGCTGCGTTACATCGCGCCCTCGGCGAATCCGGATCCCATGGTTGTGATACTTACACCAGGTGTCTATAACAGCGCCTATTTCGAGCATTGTTTTTTGGCGCGGGAGATGGGTATTGAAATTGTCGAAGGGCGGGACCTTGTGGTGCGCAATTCCCATGTTTTCATGCGCACGACGCAGGGCCTGAAACAGGTGGATGTCATCTACAGTCGTGTCAGCCATGAATTCCTGGACCCGAGTGTGTTTCGCCCCGATTCGATGCTGGGGGTGCCCGGTTTGATGAATGCCTACCGAGCTGGCAACGTGGCTCTTGCAAATGCGGTCGGGACCGGGGTTGCTGATGACAAAGTGATGTATTACTTCGTGCCGCGCATGATCCAGTATTATATGGGTGAAGAGCCGATCCTTCCCAACGTGGACACTTATCTGGCCTCGGAACCGCAGGACATGACATACATCATGGAGCATTTGCCCAAGTTGGTTGTCAAGTCGGCCAACGAGGCTGGGGGGTATGGGATGTTGATCGGACCGGCTTCCACCAAGGCTGAGATTGAGGATTTTCGACAAAAGATTAAAGCCGATCCTCGTAATTTTATAGCCCAGCCAACTATTTCACTGTCCCGTCACCCGACTTGGACCGATGCGGGTTTCGAGGGCCGTCATGTTGATTTGAGGCCCTTTGTTCTCTACGGGGATGGGGTGAAGATTATTCCCGGCGGGTTGACCCGGGTTGCTTTACGCAAAGGCAGCCTGGTCGTAAACTCCTCGCAGGGAGGGGGATCCAAAGACACCTGGGTATTGCGCAATGACTTCTGACCTTCAACGAATCTGATATTTCATGCTTTCACGTGTTGCCAACTCACTTTACTGGATCGGACGCTACATTGAGCGTGCCGAGAACACTGCGCGCATTCTGGATGTAAACCTCCAGTTGCTTGACGATTTTGAAGCCTATGTGGATGGCGTTGAGGAGGCCTTTTGGGAAGCGATCGTGCAATCGACTGGGGATGTCGAATTGTTTCGTGAGCACCATGATGGTATCGACGCGGAAGGGGTTACTGCCTTTCTTACGCGTGAAGCTCACAATCCAAATTCTATTTTCTCCTCGGTCAGCAGTGCGCGTGAAAACGCTCGAATGATTCGGGATCAGATTTCGGAAGAAATGTGGGAGTGCATCAATGAGATGTATCACTTCGTGCGCAATGAGCAGGAGTTCCTGGATAATGAGGAAACAACCAATTACGATTTCTTCGAAGAAATCAAAAATTTTTCATACCGCTTTGTGGGTCTGATGGAGGCTACTTACTTCCATAGTGAAGGATATAAGTTCCTTCAGGTTGGGCGCTACTTGGAGCGGGCC
>JBJHBN010000081.1:0-7877 GCA_050485505.1 Opitutales bacterium
ACAGGTCATGGTCATGGTCATGGTCATCCTCGTCCGATGGCACCGGAAGGTAATGTGGATAAGGCATGTTGCCCAATACTGGAGCGATTTCAGGAGTTATATGGATTTTCACCACATTCGTAAATGCTTCATGCTCTTCCACAAATCGCACTTTGAGGCGCAATCTGCAATACTCAACGGGAAGAAGCTCCGCATGGTTATGGGTATACGGAGGAGTTTCATGCGCTCGAAAGAATTCATAAGGTATACAGTATGAAGCACCCAAGTATGGATCCGTTTCATGCCCAATTGAACTGTCGAATGATATGAGAGTAAGATCACCGGCTACCCCCACATAGAAATCTTCTTTCACATATATGTATTGAGGTAATGTTTCATTGTCTCCGAGTGAAGCTTTGGAAGCAAAGAAGAAATTTGCGCCGTTGTTGTAAATCTCAAATAGAACACTTGGATGGATTTCCATTGAAAACATTGTCAACCTCATATATCTGCGGGCTTGGCAAAGAAAGGATCATCTTCGGAAAGGGCATCGCCTTTCTTGGATTTCTTTCCGCCGCGTGCTTTGGCTTCTTCCGCTTCCTTGAAGCGCGCTCTGGTTTCACGGTAGTAAGCGATGAGTTTCTTCACATCTTCCGAAGATTTAAGTAAATCTTCTGGTGCTTTTTCAAGTAGCTGGATTGTCTCCTCGTTGAGGTGCGGCTCATAATCGGGTTTCTGCTTGGCTGGCATCTTGAGGCTCCATAAAGGAAAGATGGGGGAGCTCAAGGCTCCCCCGATCCAGTTATCTCCACTCGTAACGATCATCCGAGTAATTGTCTTTGGACTCCACGGGCTTTGTGAAAGCCTCTTGGTCGTCTCGTGTGGTTTCTCCTACCACCTCAAGGCGGCAAGTGCGGCCCTTGGCATTGTCATAGTCCGAAGGGATGGCAACCACATCTCGCGGATTGATCTTCACGATCACCACACGATCTCCTCCGCTGAAAGAACCATACAGCTTGAGGTATGGCAGAGAACAGAAGTGCAATCCCTGCGAGCAAGTGCGGAAACGATCTTCATCAACACTGTTGCGGGGAACTTCTACAACCTTGCCGACACTGTTATCCATGGTGCCCGTATGGATATCTCTATAATCTCCACGGACACGCTTGTATGCAAGGAAGCATCCATCATCTGTGATGGGAATTCCATTATGTTCAAGAAACAGATAGAGTTCATCCACCGCTCTTTTGGAAGGGTTTGCCATCAGGTTATCAAGGAAATTTAGCATTGGGGTGACATCATAGCCATCCCGTGCCATAGCAAGGATCCGAGATACAAGCACATTGTTGAGAGGCTGGTCTTTGTAAATGACCTTATCGTTATTCACACGGATTTGCATCCCGGACCAGTTGCGAATGGCCGAAGGAATATCCACCAATGACACCATGTGCTCGTAGTCCCGCACGCGGGCCGCGTCAAGTGCCAGTTCAAAGTTGGGGTGATCCTTGTGAATGTGGTAGTGCTTGTTGTCCACATGAAAAACAAGGGCGTCATTAGTCAAAACATATCCACGATACGACATATGCAGTTCTCCGTTCAGATGTTTGGCGTGTTCAGTGTGTTCAGCGTATTCCGGATATAAGTCCGGACTTCCTCGTAAGGAACATTTGAGGGTTTTGGTCGGCAAGATGCCGCGATCAGAGGCAACAAAGGCAAGTTAGTATGCACCCATTCAACCGCAATGTCAATCAATTTTGCGGCCTTTTCGGCGGCCTGTCTGTGCCGCAAATCTGTGTTTTGTGTGTATGTGAAAATTACATCGGCCTCTCCTTTCGAATCAACAAGACCCAGGTTCAGATAGAGCGCACGGATCATTTCTTTGTGCGTGTCAAGATCAGCTTTGGAAGCTACTTTGATGGAAGCACCACGCCAACTTATGACGCAGGACTCTTTTACTGCCTCCGGCTGGTTTTGCAACTGGCGTTGAGCCAAGTTGTGCTGTTGAGTATTCCACTCATGCAGTTCGTAAGTGTGAGGATATATTGTTGGGAAGGTTCCTAAGGCCTTGATAAATGTGAATCCCTTTCGGACTTCAGCAGGAATATCTACGCCATTCCAGATAGGCCACATTGCGTAGACCGGGGCGATTGAGAACTTGTCCGGGAAAGTTAACAGCTGAGGGATCGCTTCCCAGTGAATTCTTGAGATTGTAGTTTCCCAAGGGGAGATTACAAATTCATTTGCATCCTTGAAATGCTGATGCAAAGGGATCATCTCAGCGATTTTCTTTTCCTTGGAGAATTTCTCGCAGATCTTCAGTGTTCTTTCATGCAACCCTACAAAAGATTTGTAGGGAGATGTTCGTATAAGATTTTTATCGAAGTTGCCCTCTTTCCACATCCATTCCGGAATGGAGAAGCTTCTGTATTGAGGCATCCCAGATTTCAGAGGAATGTAGTATTGCTTTTCTCCGTGAGGTCTGAAACATCCGATGTCCTCGCAATTTTCAGTAGCCATACCATTAGACACATTAAGGAACTGTGAATTTCCTGAGTCCGTTCTAATGGTTTGCAAACAATGGTTGTAGGTATGAAAGCGGGCTACCACCTTTTTTGGGAAAGGGTTGGTTCCAAAAAGTGCCACCATTCGCTGAGATGGTAACAACTTTGAAGTGCTCGTAGAGGGCACCGTAGCTTTAGGAAGCTCCGGCAATTGATCCACATAAACAATGTTGAATCCTTGCGCAATCAAAAGATCATGAGCTTCCTGTGCTTCAGGTGTCAACTTATAAGTCTGAACTTTCTTCTTGGTCTTGGGATCAATTTCGGTATGCTTTTGATAGTTCAGTGTGATGATCGCAAGGTAAGACCGCCCCTTGTAAGGATCTGAGGAATTGTCTGCGGGTTGATTGTTTTTGATGTGTTCAGACTCGTGCAATCGGCAACGGTAAATCAGATCCTTGGCGGGCCGCCGCACCAAATAAATTACATGATTGGTTGAGCTGAAATTGGAAGGCAGTTGCCAACAGAGTTGGTCCGAATTCAAATCGTTTTTGCCATAAGCAACTTTTGAATGACTCAGAACATGAGTTATCCGCATGAAGTTTGAATGGCCTGAAGTTGGGGCGCGCTGCTTGTTAAGGCTTACGAAACCTCTGTATGTATAACCTTCATAAGTTTTTATGCTTGTCCCTTGCTCCGAATTTTTCAGAACGGTTGATATCGACTTGACTCCAGGGTATTTTGATACGGGAATACTCCACATGCCCCCAGAAGTTGTGGAAATATCATGCTCATGGCCTGTCAAAGGGTCTTTCCAGGAGACAACCAGTTTTGAGCTGTTCAGTTGCTTGAAGGAACTGTGCCCGAAAACCGTATTCAGTTCCGCACTGTTCCACAAGTCTGCAATTGCAAGAATATTGGGCGCCTTTTGGATCTCTGTTTGAACCTTCTCAAGAAGTTCATCAAAGATTTTATTGCAGCGCCGCTCAATATTTTCGATGGTCCGCTTGTCATAAGACAAAGCTTCCCGACTTGCCGCAACTTCCAAATCTCCGATGGGAAACTCAATGTCGATGGGCAGCTTGAGCAGAGTTTGAACTTCAGAGGATACCATGTCTCCGGGAGCAAGGGGATATGGCACTATGCCTTGCAAGGCTTGCGCACCATTGTAGGCGTATGCTCGGGGTTTTGTTGAGCTACCATAAGTGTAATTCGGAATTCCTTTCTCACCTTTCCGAAGGCCCCAACCAGAGCCTTTCATTGCATACTCTACAGGCTCCATCTTAAAGTCTGTGCAGTTGAGGATAGCGGGGGTGAGGGGAAAGTAACGATACACTTTCTGGGCCCGATCCACAAAGAGATCCATATCTTCAACCTTTACCGGGAAGGAGATTGACAGGCCGTTTGGCTCATCGGTGGGCATATCGTGCAGCTTCATGATGGTGGGCATACCCCCGTCTCCGATGTAGGCGGTGAAGGTAGCCTTGGTGCCATTGAAGCGGCTTTCTACCGTGAAGGTGTCCACATAGGAGAAGGGCGATTTGCTCCCGAGACCGAGCGCGCCGATGAAGTCATTGCTGTCAGTCTTTGTGGAACTGAAGTAGGTGGTGTAAAGCTCGAAGATGTCTTCATCAGACAGCCCTGTGCCGTAATCCCTGATTTCAAAAATGGGGTCTATCCACGAGGGCATCTTTACCTCGAAGGGCACAGTGGTTCCCGCTTCGATATGTGCATCGTAGGCGTTGCACGAAAGTTCGCGGATGATCGCGAGAATCTTGTCGGTGTAGAGGCCGTCCGACAAAATCCGGAAAGCCTTGCTGGTCGCCGCGATCTTGAAGTCACTGGACTGCCCAAAATCTCCGTCGCGTTCTACTTTGTAATTATCTGCCGTGGTTTTCATTTACTTTATCTCCGTGCATTTTTACTTGTTCAGGGAACGAATACTATTCCAATTATTAGAGCGGCTGTAAGTAGATACATAAGGCATTGGATCATGGTGTATGGATTCATAGTTCCTCCATATCTTCATCCCTCAATTTATATGCCCATGTATCCTCGGCGGTGTCTCGAATAGTGACATAGATTTTCTGATCTATCTCTTCCCATGTGTAAGAAAGGAAAGAATATTTATCTTTGTCGGAACCGCTTACTTGAGTGTGATGAGCTTTGGCATATTTGGACAGCGCGCTGATTAGGCCAAGCGCCTTGCCTTTTGATGGAACTTCGATGTGCACGGCCTCACCCCCGCTGTCAAGATGGGCAAGAACTTGATCGAGCAGCTTACGATTGCGCTCATGGCGTAGCAAATTGTAGGTCTTTGGATTGTAAGGCATGTTTCCTTTCCTTCTGCTTTATATCAGGGGTGTAACTGCCGCCAAGCCTGCTGCACTGCTTCCGCCTGCGCCACTGCGTCAGACAAAGCGTTATGGTGAGTAGTCTCATCGCGTACTGGAGCTACTCCTGCGAGTTCGAACAGGGTTCGAGTGTCGCGGGCGAGGGAAAAATGCCAAGGTGCTGCGATGCCATAGCACCGATATAGAGCTTCTAAGATTGAGACATCAAATACGCTGCCGTGTCCCCATACCCGTGCGTCTTCTGGCCATACCTGAGCAATCTCATGGAGCACCTGCTCCGGCGGGGTTCCTTCAGAGGCGAATACGCTTCGAGTCGTATCAGACTGGGCCATCCACCATCGTAAGGTATGGGCGTTCGGGAGCATCCCTGCCGCCAGTTGTGACGCAAGGTCCACCACCCAGTATCTTTGAGAGCCCAATGGACCCCCGTCAGCCCTGAAGAATACAAGCCCTATGCTAACTACAGGGCATCCTGGTGCCGTGCCCAAGGTTTCGAGATCAATAGATACATCTGTGTAAGTCATTGTGTTTCTCCTGATTGATCCTGCCGCGCACTAAGGCAAGCTATACAGAGCGCGAGCGCGGGGGTTGCGCCACGGTGTGAGCGCTTGTCATTATCAAGCACGACAACATAGCCGGGGGCCTTGACGAGGCAGCCTATTGACCATAGCCGCCCTCTCGGCACGAGCGTCAGAGCGGCGTCTATGGAAGACGTGTAAAGCAGGTGCCTAGTCGGGTTAACCTCTTTGGCTATCTTGTAGTCGAGAACCCGGCTCGGCCCCTCGGCGGCTTCGAGCGCGGCGATGAGTTCGGTGATGGTCATGATTTCCCTCCTGTGCGGGCCTTGAGCGTGGTCTCGCCCACTCGGCAATACCACTCAGTTGGTTCGCGGAAGTAACCCGTCGTGTTTGTAACTTGGCCTGCCCACGAATGCCCCGCAAACCAGTCATAGAGGGACATGCCGTGAGACGATCCATCGGAAACTTTCATCTGCACTTCTGCTAGCGTCATGGTTCAATCCTCATCCGGGTGCGGAACAGGAAGCCCCTCGATCCGCAGGGCTTTCGCCAAGGTGCGGGCGGCGTTCCGGATTTCCCATTGCTGGTCATAAGGCTCGATTGTCACATCCTTGCTGATGTGCGTGCTGATGGCCTCAAACACGTGTTCTTCGAATTGATCGTAGGTCACGATTTCTCTCCTTGTGAGGACACTTGATCGTCTGCGCCGCCGAGCATCCCCGCGCCACGGAGACGGTTCTCGGCATCTCGCAGTGCAGCACGGGCAATTGCCAGCTTGCGGCGTGTGATCTCGTGCTCAGTGCGTTCCTCGTTCAGTTTCTCGATGCAGCGTGCCAGCCGCTTTTCGATCTCGTTGACGTAGCCTTCTTCCGGCGACACAAGTCCGGCGAATCCCATGCCGTCCTCAACATGTCGGTTATCACGGCTGCTCATCTTGGTTCCTTTCCGTCAGGGTTGCGCGGCGAATGGTGGCGCGGACAACCGCAATGTCCTGCTCAAGGTGCTGATAGATATCTGGTAGCATCGCAGGCGTGACATGGGCGCGCGCCATCCGTAAACCAGCGAGTGCGGTTCTTAGTGCCTCAAGCAAGCCCGGCTCGGCACCTGATTTTTCGGCCTCGGTATGCCCAGCGTGTTTTGTAGCTGGTGAGGCCGTAATCATTTGTTGAAGAATTGGTTTCCAGCGCCCCCACCATTCGAGTGCAATGCCCATGGCGGCGATGGTCTGATCATCAAAACCCCACCATTTCTCGATGGGGTGATTATCCCAGTCAATTTGCAGTCTGTCTGACGTGTAGGCTACTGGATAAATGTCTGTCCGTATAGATTTTATTTCATGGTCATTTCCTTCAGTCCCCCGAAGGTTTACCCCTTGGAGGTTGGCATTAGTGAGTCCAGTCTTACGGAGGTCGGTAAACTGAAGGTCAG
Source organism: Opitutales bacterium (assembly GCA_050485505.1). Classification (GTDB taxonomy): domain Bacteria; phylum Verrucomicrobiota; class Verrucomicrobiia; order Opitutales; family Oceanipulchritudinaceae; genus JAFIGG01. The sequence continues at coordinate 6,781 of JBJHBN010000081.1, forward strand.
CCCCCGTAAGGTCAGCTCTCCAAAGCCACGCATCCTGAAGTTTAGCGTCATGAAGAAGCGCCCTGCGGAGGTTCGCATCACGAAAGTCAACTGCCCTAAGATCAGCACACTCAAGGTCGGCAGACTCAAGGTTAATTCTAAAGCCGGTAGCGTTACGAAAATCGGTAAACCGAAGGTCAGCATACCGGAAGTCAGTCTGCGTAAGGTTAGCCGCGCGAAGATCGGTAAACCGAATGTCAGCCTTGCGAAGCGCCGCTCCCTTAAGGTTAGTCCGACAAAGATCCGCCTCCCAAAGGGTAGCAGGCTTCCCGGCCGGATCGTCGTCCAGCCAAAGCTTATGCAAGCGGATAACCTCATTTAGTTCTATCTGGTTCATGATTGTATCTCCTTTTCGCCGCGATAGTGATTCCAGATTGATTCTGCTTCTCCTGGGAAGTCGAATCCCTCCGCCCGAAGCCGCGCAATGGCGGCCTCGCGGGTGATATCCAGCCCGGCCTCCAAAAGGGACTCCATGTCCTCTCCTTCGGCTTGGTCTTGGAAGTTACCAAGCGGCCGCTTCTTCGCGGGTCAGGAAGAAGTGGATGCCGTGGCTGCACTCGTTCCAGCGGTCGTCGTCCCACGAGTCTGCACGCACGATTTCACCGACGCGGTATTCAGTTTTCGGTCCATGTTGGTTCGTAAAGGCGACTTCCGCCCCCTGGATATCGAGGACTTCCACGTATTCGGCGCGACACTTCCGGCTCGATCCGTTACTGCGCTTGGCCTCGGGCGGGATGCGGAGCTTCACGATGCAGAGTTTGTCATCGTCGTCGCTACGGGCCTTTTTCCAGCCAATGATTTCACCTTCTGGCGGGGCAATGACGGTCATGGCCATAACCAGTTCGGCGTTCTTGGCACCCGCGAGGTTGGCACGCGTAAGGTTGGCACGCGTAAGGTTGGCCCGCGCGAGGTCGGCGCCCGCGAGGTCGGCGCCCACGAGGTTGGCGTCCACGAGGTTGGCGCCCACGAGGTCGGCGCCCACGAGGTTGGCCCATGCGAGGTTGGCGCCCACGAGGTTGGCCCATGCGAGGTTGGCGCCCACGAGGTTGGCCCATGCG
>JBJHBN010000082.1:0-7834 GCA_050485505.1 Opitutales bacterium
CCGGACATATCGAAGATGACAAGGCGTTGATGCGATGCGTTGAGGAGCCTTTTGACGGCTTCCTCCAGGTTGTTGGATCCGTAGGCATCGAGTCGGCCATCCAGTTTGAGAACGGCGTGCGTTTCGTGTATCCGGGCAGTAACTTCCATGTTGTTTGGTATGCGAAAGTTTGGAATTCGTTCAAGCTTTGGGTCGATTTCAAGAATCCTTGACAACAAACTGGATTGGCGGTCGTCTCCCAGTCTCTTATGGGAGCGTTCATGCAATTTCGGCACGGTCTCATCAGCCTTTGCGCTGTTTTTTGTGGCTACACGGTGGCGGCGTTGCCTGTGCAGGCGGACGAGTTGACCCCGGTTCGCTTTCTGCCTGCCTGGATCCCGCAGGCTCAGTTTGCCGGCTTCTACGTGGCCGAGGACCGGGGTTTTTATGTGGAGGCGGGTCTGGCCGTTGAAATCCTGCAAGGAGGTCCTGAGCGTCCTGCCAGCCAGTATTTGGGGCGTGGAGAGGTGGATTTTGCCAGTTTGTTTTTGTCGCAGGCGATTGAATTGAAGGGGGCTGGAATTCCGGTCGTCAACCTTGCACAATTGATCCATCGGTCCTCCCATTTGTTGCTGGCGCATGCCGGTTCCGGGATCGAAGGTCCAGCCGATCTGGATGGTCGCAAGGTTGCGGTTTGGCCGGATTTCATTGCTCAGCCACGGGCGCTGTTTCGCCGCTACGACGTGGAGCCAGTGCTGGTGGAGCAGGGGGCAAGCATGGGGGTCTTTATCAGGGGTGGTGTCGATGTGGCGAGTGCAATGCGTTACAACGAGTTGCAAGCCCTGTATTTGTCCGGGTTTGAAACCGATGAGTTCGTAGTGATTGAACTTGGAGCGCACAGCGTAGGCTTTCCGGAGGACGGCATCTATGCCTTGGAGCATACATTGGACTCGGATCCGGAGCTGGCTCGGGCCTTTGTCGAAGCCAGCTTGCGCGGATGGGAGTATGCTTTCGCGCATCCGGAGGAAGCCATCGATTCGGTGATGGCGAGGGTGCGGGCTGCAGGGGTCGTTTCCAACCGTGCTCACCAGATGCGGATGCTGGAAGTGCTGCGGACTGTCTATTTTGACGAGAATGGTCAGCGTGAACCGGTGGTCTTGAGCCGGGAGGATTTTGAATTTGTGAATGAAGCGATGATGCAGTCGGGTGACCTGTCAGAGCCACTCGACTACGAGCGCTTCAACCGTCCTGTCTTGAGTAATGACTAAAAAACGCAGTTTAGCCGTTAAACTTTCCCTGATTGTGCTTGCCAGCACTTCGGCCATCTTTTTTGCCGCCTTTGGCGCCACCTATTTCACGGTGCGCAGTATGATGCTGGACAATGCTGAGGCGATGGCGACCAAGCTCACCGATGGCACCGCCAACCACATTCACGCGACACTGAACTCGGTCATGGCGGCGGCGCAGCCATTGGCAGCAGTGGTCGAGTCAGACTGGTTGGAAGGGGAGCAGCTTCACCGTATGTTGGATGAGATGGTTCTACGGTCGAATCGGATCTCCGGGGCTGCGGTGGCTTTTGAGCCGTTTTCCGTTGATCCGGACCAGCGTTACTACGCACCGTTTTCCTATAAGCGTGACGGTGAAATCCACCGGGCATTCCTTGGCGGCGAGGATCTGCATTATTTTGTCAGGGATTGGTACCAGATCCCGAAAGAGACTGGTCAGGCAATTTGGACCGATCCCTACCAAGCTGAAGGTGGTGCCGATGAGTTCATCGCGACCTACGCATTGCCTCTGTACCGTGAAACCTCTGATCCAGACAGCTTCATCGGGGTGATAGCCCTTGACGTATCTCTCGACAGCATGCTGGAGATGATCGAGGATGTATCCATTTACGATAGCGGGTTTGCCTTTATGGTCAGTTCCAGTGGGGCTTTTGTTACCTATCCTGAGCCGGAATTGGTGCGGCACGAGAGTTTCTTCAGTCTTGCTGAGACCTGGAGGATCCCTGAGCTCCGCGAAATCGGCCGGGCAATTGTGCAGGACAGTCGTGGATTTGTGCGCTTGCCGGATGGCTTGATTGGCGAGTCGGCCTGGCTGTATTACGCTCCACTGGATGAGGCGGACTGGAATCTGGGGGTCGTGATTCCAGAGGCTGAGTTGTATGGCGATGTGCTGCAGTTGATTCAGCGGATCCTGATCATCGCCGGTGCTGGCTTTGTGATACTGCTGGTGGTTATTGTTGGTGTTTCCCGCAGCATCACTCAGCCGTTGAAACGGCTGGTCAAAACAGCTGCCCAAATCGCCAAGGGTAACCTGGACGAGAAGATGCCTCCCGCCGAATCGACTGATGAAGTGGGCGAGTTGGCCCGGTCTTTCGATGAAATGCGGGTGGCGCTGAAGGACTACATTAATAATTTGACCGAAACCACCAAGGCCAAGGAGCGCATCGAAAGTGAGCTGCTGATTGCGCAGAAGATCCAGATGAGCTTTTTGCCCAAGAAATACAGCCTGCCGGCGAGTGTCAAAGGCATCGATCTGAACGCCCAATTGGTTTCAGCCAAACACGTCGGTGGCGACTTGTATGATTTTTTCCTGCTGAAGGATCGCTACCTTTATTTCGCCGTGGGTGATGTTTCGGACAAAGGGGTTCCAGCCGCTTTGCTGATGGCGGTGACCAAAACGCTGGTGAAGGGTATTGCAGAGCAGTACAACGATCCGGGAGAAATCCTGGAGCGGGTCAATAATGAACTCTGTCTCAACAATGAGAACAGTATGTTTGTGACCTATATCTGCGGCATGCTGGACTTGGAAAACGGCGAGCTGAGCCTGGGCAATGCTGGCCACAATCTTCCTTTGCTGCGGCGCGCCGGAAGGCGTCCGGAGTGGCTTGAGCTGACGCCTGGACTCGTGCTCGGCGCCATGGAGGATATGAAATACGGTGTGCATAAGATTCAGTTGAACCCGGGCGACAGTATTCTCTTCTATACGGATGGCGTAGTGGAGGCCGAGGACAATGATCAGGCGCTCTACGGGGATGAGCGGCTGCTGAACCTCTATGCGGAGTTGGTGGACCAGACTCCGAAACAGACAGTGACCCGGATCATTGAGAGTGTGAACAGCTTCGTCGACGGCGCTCCGCAGTCGGACGACATCACGGTTTTGGCGCTCGATTACCGTCCGGAATCACCCAAACCTCAGCGCCGGGCACGTTCCGCTCGAGGGTCTGCTTGATAGTCTGCATGCGTTGTAGAACGACTGCGTGCTCCAGTGTCGGGTCGAATTGAAGAAATACCTCGACGAAAACCTGGGAACCGGAGCAGAAAATAGCACAGGGCTACGGCGCCAATAGGATCGATGAAACGAGCCCAGGCATGTTCGCGGAATAACCATGCCAACAGTACAGCAACCAGTGAAATGGCTGATGCAATGTTAGGTCTCGGAATCCTCGTTCGCCTCAGCCAGTTCCTTGGATTCCTTCAGTAGTTCCTGGATCAAGGAGTCGAGTCCCTGTTTCAGGACACAGGATATCGCGTGAATCCGCGCATTCGGGTAGGTCTCGCGCAAGCGCTGCAGATTCTCAGCTGCAGCCGGTTCATCGGTTTTGTTCGCCAGGATACGCCAGGGCTTTTCAATCATCGCCGGATCATAAAGCCGCAGCTCTTCCTTCAGGTCCTTGAGGTCGTCCAGCGGATCGCGGCCGTCGGTGCCAGCGGTGTCGACAATGAACAGCAGCCCCGTGCAGCGCTCGATATGGCGCAGAAAACGGTGCCCGAGACCCTTGTTTTCGTGCGCGCCGGTAATGAGACCCGGGATGTCGGCGATGGTCAATTTATCCGCGCTCTCGGGAAAATCGATGACCCCGACGTTGGCGTGCAGGGTCGTAAAGGGATAGGAGGCGGCCTTGGGTCGTGCCGCCGTGACCGCCTGCAGAAAGGAAGATTTACCAGCGTTCGGGAACCCGACCAAGCCGTAGTCGGCAATGGTCTTGAGGATGAAGGTATACTCGCCGGTTTGCCCGGGCTCTCCCTCCTTGAATTGCCGCGGGGCGCGGTTGATGGAGGATTTGAAGTGAATATTTCCCCAGCCTCCGCTGCCCCCCTTGAGCAGGACAACGGTATCGCCGTGGCGCGTCAGCTCAGCGGCTACCTCACCGGTTTCCTTTCGAATAGCCACGAGCCCCGGCGGAACCTTGAGCACCACATCCGCACCACGCTTGCCATGTTTGCCGCTGCCCATGCCGCCTTGTCCTCTGCCGGCCTCATAGTGCGGCTTGAAATAGAATTCGCGCAAGTCGGCCACGTTCACATCGCATTCCAGAATCACGTTGCCGCCATTGCCGCCGTCGCCGCCATCCGGTCCTCCCTTTGGAATATACTTTTCTCTCCGAAAGCTGGCGCAACCATTGCCCCCATCGCCTGCCCTCAGCTTCACGGATGCCTCATCAATAAACATAATCCGAGGAGGAAAAGAGTTTTATGGGGTCATTGGCAAAGCAAAAGAAACGGTGGGGGTGTGCCGTGGATTGTGGAATGTTGGAGCCCGGTCTTTAGGCCAAGCACCAGCGCAGTGACTGGTTGAGGAGCTTTTGGTATTCGGGGTGCAGCCATACTGGGAGGTTGTGTCCGGGGGTTAGGACGCAGACCTTGCCTTTGCCGTGTTTGCGGGTCCAACCGCCGGTTTCGCTGCCGTGCTCGGATTTGGCTTCCAGAAAGTGCACTGCTTCGGGGTCATCCTTCTCCATGAAATAGTGCTCATCCTTTTCGGTGAAGGCTTGAAAACCTTCGGTGATTGGATGGCTGCCTTTAGGCAGGAGGCTAACCAGGCACTGTTCCGGGTGCTGCACGAAGACACCGCCGATCAGCTTGCGTAGGATCGGCTCATCCTGATAGCTGGCGGTTCCGGAATGGAGCACCAGCAGGCGGCCGCCTTCACTGACGTAGTCGTCAAAGGCTTGCTGTACTGCCTCCGTAGCCCATGGGCTGAGGTCTTCCTGAGTTGTATTGTTTGATTTGCTCAGGATGACCACCGGATATTGGCGCAGGGTCCCCAGATCTATGCGGTCGATCTTTTTGCTGAATTTGAAGGCGTAGCCAGCGGACTCAAGCGGGCGGAGTCCATCTATCACGACCTGGCCAGGGTGCCAGCGGTCATCGCAGAGCACCCAAACGGGTGTATTTTCAGTAGACATATTCCAGAAAGACGCTCAGTCGATCACGGTGCGGCCAACACCGCTTTGGTTCGGGCGAAATTGCTCGTCGCCGCGTTCAATGGTCAGGGCTGAGCCGTTGGTGAAGCGGATGGAAACCGGGCCTTGGCGTTCGAGCGAGAGTGGCTGGCCTGCTTCGAGGGTGCCGCTGTAAAGGCGTTCGCGGTCGGTGGTTTGTTCCACGATCACGGTAACCGTGTCGGTGGCTCTCAGCACAATGGGCTCGTAGCGTGCGGGCGCTTCGGTGCGAGTCTCGCTGGCAGTGTCTGCCGCGGCCTCATCGGGGGTAGCGTCTCCTCCAATAATCACACGAATTAGCAGCACCAGTATTACAATGAGGGAAATGGTTCCGCCGACCAGCAGACCCGCCTTGATGTAAAGGTCTTTGTTTGCGCTGATGCGCTCGAGCTGCTTGCGTGAGGTTGCTTTGTTGATGAGCCCACGCGGTGGTTTTTTGCTTTCGTCGAATGGGGAGTGTTTGGCTTTGAAGGCGTTTTCGGGTTCTTCTGCCTCAGCGTCGTCGGGATCCCCTTCAAATTCCTCTTCCTCGTCCAAGACCGGCGGAACTTCCATGCGGCCAAGGGTATCCCGCTCTGCGCTGAAATTAGAGCGGCCCAATTGGCGAGCATCGAAATCGGTCAGGATCTTGTTTTCATCCAAGTTCAGGAAGCGGGCATAGTTCTTCAGAAAACCGCGGATGTAGATCGTCGGCAGGTTAATGTCCATGCTGTTGTTTTCCATGGCCATCAGGTATTCTCCGCGAATCTTGGTTGCATCCGCTGCCTCGCGGATTGAGATTCCCTTGCGTTTTCGTGCTTCTTCGAGTTTTTCGCCTATCATGAGCCCTGCTTGTTTGTGATCACTTCAGTTTCCACCATTGTATAACGGACAGAAAAGGTCCAACAAAATTCATTTATGCTGATTGATAGTCATTGTCATCTCGAAAAATTCCTTCAACGGGGCGAATTGGATGCCGTACTGGAGCGGGCGGAGGTCGCAGGAGTGCATCGAATGATTACCGTGGGCACCGGATTAAAAGACTGGCAGCCATACTTTGACCTGGCGGCACAGTTTCCGGGGCGGATCGACTGGACTGTGGGCATTCACCCCTGTTCGGTCGATGAAACCTGGGAGGATACGGTCAAGGTGATCCCCTCGTACTTTGCCACGGACCCCTTGCCGGTGGCATTGGGGGAGATCGGGCTGGATCATTTTCATTTGCCCAAGTATCCCGATGAGGCCGCAGAGCTAAAGGCGATGCAGGCGGCGGCGTTCCGGACGCAGTTGTCCCTGGCGTATCAGCTGGATTGCCCCGTTGTGATCCACTCCCGCAACGCCTTTGATGAATGTGTGCAACTGATCGACGAAAGTGGGGTCGATTGGAACAAGGTGATTTTCCATTGTTTCAGTGAAGGGCCCGAGTCGATGCGGGTTTTGATGGATCGCGGCGGCTGGGCTTCGTTTACCGGTATTGTGACTTACAAAAGTGCGGAGTCGGTACGTAAGGCAATGCAGCTGCAAGGCCTGGAACGTTTGATTCTGGAAACGGATGCTCCTTACCTGACCCCCGAACCGCACCGGGGCAAGGGCAATGAACCCGCATTTGTGCGTCATACAGCCCAGTGCTGTGCCGAGGTGTTTGGGCTTGATTTTGAACTTCTGGCGGCCCGGACGACTCAAAATGCTGAGCGCTTTTTTCAATTGAATCCATGAATCGAATTTACTGGCCCAGCCTCAAGGTCCTGCTGCTGCTTGCATTTATCAGTATCGCTTATTTTGTGCTGATCGCTTTTTACCCAGCTGTCGACTGGGCGCGGGATCGGATGATTGCTGCGCAGTGGTGGGCGATATCGATTGTCGCAGGCTGGCTCTTAACCCAGTTGTTCTGGTGCTTTTCCGGGCGTAGCCGGAGCCTTTTTCATTGGGTTTTTGTCGGCCTGCTTTGTTCGGGCTGGGTGATTGTCCTCGGTCTGGCACGCGAGGGGCAGTATGAATTTGAAAAGGCGTATGTGGAGCGCATCAATGAGACTCGTCAGCAGATGCGTGCCCGGGCTGCACGCGAGGCTGCGGAAGCGCTGCGCGAGTTGAGGGAGCGTGAGCGGCGGCTTGAAACGGACCGTTTTGCTCAGTACGAGGGTCGAGTAGACCGTGAGGGTTTGCTGCGGGTGAGGGAGCTGGATGCGCAAATGCAGGAAAAAATGCGCGAACAAATGGATGCCTATCGGCGGGTCGTCGCGGAGTATCCCTTGCGAGGACCGGATACCTGGCTGCGCTTTCAGACTGTCGACCGTCTTGAGGAGGAGCGAACCGCCTACCAGAGCCATGCTGAGCGCAACCAGAGCCTGGTGGAGTTTCTGCAGAATTTTCGTGAGGACTATGAGGCCGCGATTGATGCCTTGGAGCTACCCTCTTCGTTGCGTCGGGTTGCGCTGGCAGAATTGCAGCGCATCCTCATCTACTGGGAGGTGACGCATACCCGCGAGGTGCGTGAACTGGATCAAGCCCTGTTCACCCAAGCCTTGCAAGCCATCGACATTCTTCGCAATCACTGGGGAGAGTGGCGTTGGAACCCCCGCGAGAGTCAAATTCTCTTCGACAGCGAGCGAGTCGAACAAGCCTTTTGGGAACGTGTTTCCAGCATGCAGA